>JAISMZ010000173.1 GCA_031276475.1 Coriobacteriales bacterium | reverse complement strand
CCTGCTTCCTGTCATATGGGACTACTGGCCTGTCGGCGTCTTCTTCGATGCGACGCTGCACCCTATCATCCAGTATCTTCCACATCCTGCGGATGTAATCAGGGAGTTCCGGCACTGTCTCAAAGGAGCACGTTCGGGCGAGCTCCCGCCCGCTGTCAGTAAACCCCACATTCCCGAAGAACAGCCACTGGCCGACCAGTAATTCATATCCAGCGTCTTGGCTCCAACGTGGAGTCGCGAATTCTTGCAAACCAAAGGTAAATCTGAGCTCGGCACTAACATCTTCAATATGTGACTTCTTTTCGCGCCTTCCAATTTGAATTAGTCCCTGATCATTGAGAGAAGAAAGAAGTTGCGGGGTTATACCGAGGCCCTCATAAAAGGCATCATCTATCTTTAAGACAATTGGCATGAGAGGACCGCCTTCAGTATTAAGGCAGGACACGCTACACAACGCTACAAAACACCGCGCCTCGTCAGGAGTGAGGTCGGTCAGCATTCGCATTATTCGCTTGGGCACCGACCCGGGTTTATAGATTTCTGCGAGCAATAGGTCAGCCCATAGCTGCTGCATATATTCATTGGAGACGGTCGTTGCCTCCCTTACAAATCGGTGCGCCCAATCGGAGGCAATATTGTTGTACGTTTCCTTTTCGGGGTCTATTCTTGCTGCGGCCATAGAAAATATCTCTGCTATATTTATAACCTCCCGAGAACCATTTACCATGTTCCAAGCAAGCCCCAGCGCAACTGAATCCTCAATGTCTGTTTTAAGCTCTTTGATTCTCTTAAAGCAATTCTCAAGAGAAACTGCCTTTAGCTCGGCAACATCACTGTATATCTTGGCAGCATCAAGTGGGCTGATTGCCTCGCGGAGCCTCCTGATTACTCCAGGCGCACCTTTTGTAGTGCTCGGAAAGTCCAATGCGAGGGAGCCTATGTGTAGAAGGCTGTAAGCAGCACTTGGGCCAAGGTCTATTGTCATATGGGATACCCTCCTTCTTTATGTCCGCACTTCCTTTCGCTTGTTATGGAAGCACAATCTCATTTTTTCGAGGTAACAGCAGATAAATGTCAACATATTCTCCGTTTTGAACAACTTCTCCCCAGACGCTTACAGGGTGTCCGGAGTTAACATATTGTGCGAGTATTGACGCCGACGGCTTTCCGTCGTATTCAACATAGCCGAGCCAATTGTTGTAAGTTGTACGCTTGCTTGGATAGGTATTGAGATTAACGAAATTACCCTCTGGCCACCCCACGTCTCGCTGGTATTGGTTTTGCGGAGTAAGCGAAAACCTCCGGGGGACATTCTTTTTCATCTTGTTAATCTTCTCTTTTCTGTAGCGCTCGCCCTCAACCCGAACTCTTATTTTGCCAAGAGGTGTCTCAAATGCCTTTGCGGTGGGAGTAGGGTTTTCGAGCCCTCGCCTAGAATTGGTCATGGCGGGGGCAGCTTTCTTCTTTTTCTTCGCAGGCGACAACGCTTTCTTTATCGTCTTCCTCGCAGCAGATTTAACAGCAGACTTAAGCGATCTTCTTTTGAAAAACCCCATGCGCGTATCCTTCCCTCAAGCTGCTATCCCTCCGGGTACATCGCCCAGACCTTTTTCCCCAGTACGCGCAGGTTAGGCGCATCTGGGCTCGTCTCATCTATCACCAAGTCCTTGTGCTCCGGATTAGTGGAGTTTGGGGACAGGATGACGCTGTTCGCCGTCTTGTGCCATATTTTCAGTGTGGCATCGTCGCCATTGACGTTGACAGCCACGGTATCTCCGTTATGCACCTCGGCATTGGGGTCGATAAGGACGTAGGAGCCGTCGAGGATCTCGTTGTTCATTGAGTCGCCCCTGACAACCAGGAAGTAGTATTCCGTATGCCCGCCGATGCGTGACACCGGCACCTCCATTTCGTCGATGGCCTCAATCATCTCTATCGGCTCTCCCGCAGCGATAACGCCGTAGACGGGCACCGGTACGGTGTCAACGGCGCGGGCGCGGATGGCTCCGGGAGGGGGCGTTTTGTCGAACATCAACCTCGCAGGGTCGATGTCGAATGCCTGCGCCAGCTCTACGATTCTGCCTATTTTAGGGCTAGACCAGCCAGTTTCCCACTGGGTGACGGTCGAGCGGGTAACGTCAAGCCTTTCAGCTAGTTGCTCTTGCGTCAACCCGCTGGCCAATCTGAAATGCTTGATGTTGGTCGAAAGAGGCATGATCCTCACTTCCTCAGAAAGTTTTATTAACATTTTCGGTTAAAACTCTTGACAGGTCAATGTTAATTTTGCTAACATTGGGCAGACAAGGTGTTTTAGTGGTCAAAGAAGGAGAGCAGGAATGGAATCCTTAAGGACTTTCAGAGAGAGCCGAGGCATTAAACTAACGGCGGTAGCTGAGCATTTGGGCGTTTCGCGGCAAACTTACTCACACTATGAGAAACATCCAGAGAGGATGAGCGTTCATCAGGCTCAAGCTGCCTGTTCATTTTTAGGATGCGGACTGAGCGATATTTTTTTACTTCCGAATGTCAATAATACTAACACCACCGACACCATCCTTGGCCGTGATGCCCTGTGAACATCATCATCACAAAGCGGGAGGCCACAATTATCTACAACAATTTAGTGAATAAGAACAATAAGTGGATCCTCTTTCCCATCACTTTGTCAGTCGAAAATGAAGACAAAGGATACGGCCACGTATACCGGCAGTCCTTTATCCGCAACCCCGAGGAAGTGATCCTTGAGAAGCTCCCTCCTTTAGAGCCGGAGTTTGCTTCCCTTATGAAGGAAATGGGCTTTTCTGACGATGTCATCGCCGCCACCCATCCTATCACCACCGACACCATCCTTGGCCGTGAGAAAGCGGGTGATGGGGCATGAAAACCTCACGCTTCATAGAAGGCCAGCTCGTCGTGTTCCTCAACGCCACCAGCATCTTGGAGCCTCTGGCTGTTGTCGGGGTAGTGGACAGCATCAACGATGACGTCTTGTTTGTGCGCTATTCAAACGACCACTACATAAGGGTTCCGGTGGCTGAGGCGTTTCCCATCCAAAACGCCATGTTCGCCCTCACGCTCGCTCCCTACATCGCCGCCGCTGCCACCCCCAGCCGCGAGAAAGAGGGTGATGGGGCATGAGAGGAAAGCTACGCCCATTCATTATCGGCTGGGTATCAGCGATGGTCGGGTACATCATCGCGGGAATAATCATCAAGGTGGTGGGGTAGCCGTGTCAGCCTATCCCGAATACGTAATGGAGAGTCAGTGTGGACGCCACGGCAAGCACTGCACCACCAAGGGCGAAGGCGGCCTCACGGATGATCTGATTGCGGCTCTTTCTCGCCTCCGCAGTCGTTGTAGCCTCCCGATCGGCCACGAAGTTGCGCCCGTTGCTGGTCAGGCCGGAGCAGACGTACACCCCCCATCCCTTTACCCCTTGCATAAGCCCTTTGTCGTGCAGCTCGAGATAAACGTCAAGCAGCTCGTCGTCAGCGGCAATTTTGTCGATGACATACTGCCGGGGATCTTCTCCCGTCTCGATCTTCTCCGCAAGGTCTTTAAGCGCTTCGTACTGGGCGCTGTTGAGTTCAATCCCGTACATCGAGTACATGGCCGCTCCCTTCATTTTTGGGAAATCATAGCAGAATGCGGTGCGGGGTTTCCCGCCCGCGAGAAAGAAGGTGATGGGGCATGAGCTCCTGGGAAGACTACCGAGCTGCGAAAAACAGGATCATCCACGGCTCCGAGTACCACGAAGAGGTATTCTGCCCCCACCCGCGGGGGAAGATATCTAAGGCCTACTCCACTGCAAAGGGGATGTTCTGTGAGGTTATTGACCCTCAGACCGGGGTGATCGAGTACTGGAGCACGATAGAGCCGCTCAGCTGGTATTACGATCCGCGAGAAAGCGGGTGATGGGGTATGAGCGTCCTACAAATAATCGGACTCATTATCTCTATCGTTGCTTTCCTCCTCGCCTTCTTCCTTCTTGGCGCAAGGTTCGGCATATGGCTTGCTACCCGCGAAAAAGATGGTGATGCGGCGTGGACCGATTCGAGCGAGTATCTGATCCTAAGCATGTGGCTTGGCGACAAGCCGGTCTGGTGCGTCGTCGTGCGCACCGGGTGCGACAGCTGTATACAAGTCTCGAGCTTCTATGATTCGCCCGATAGGGCCGAGGTAGCCTGGTCAAGACTGACAGGCATCCCGGGCGGCCGCGATGTGGAGGCTGGCATGGTGGTTGCCGGCACAGTGGAAGGCGGTGCGGCATGACCGGCTGGCAAAACCCCCTCCTCACGGCGGCCGAACTGGCCAAGCTGACTGGCATCGACGCCAAGTGGCTGCGGTCGAACCTGGACACCGTGGCCAAGGACGGAATCCCGACGTTCAGGCGCGCCCAGCGCCCGCAGGTGCTGTACTCAGACTTCCTCGACTGGTACCGCGACCACTACGGGCCCGGCGGCGACACAAGGGGCTGTGAAAATTTGGATATAGGGAGGTTGCAATGAAATGGCTCAAGCGCCTCGGCATCGTCGTGCTAAACATCCCGCTTGTTTACCACACGGTGGACATCTACCACACAGGCTGGCTGGTGCTGGCGCTGACTGGCGCAAGCCTGGCAGCGATGGCGATCGACGTCTGGCTCATCGGGCAGTGGATGACAAAGCGGGAGGGGAGCAGATGACGGCAAAGGCCGTGAAGAAACCCGTTGCCAGCACCGGCAAGAAGCCCGCAGAGACCGTCACCTACGAGCTTTCGCCGGTGCTGGCTATGCTCGAGCGGGCCTATGACGCGATAAACGCGCGCTACTACAACAGCTCCCTAGATCGCCCCATCATCACCATCCAGAGCCGCGCCGGCACCTACGGGCACTTCCGGTCGATGGGCTGGAAGGCCGAGGAAGCAACGCTGCCTGAGATAAACATCGCCGCAGGAGACCTGGATCGGCCGATAGATGACCTGTTCGCCACGCTGAACCATGAGATGGTCCATCAGTTCTGCCTGGACAGCGGCATCCAGGACACGTCGCGCGGCGGTGCCTACCACAACAAGCACTTCAAAGAGCAGGCCGAGCTGCGCGGCCTGGTGATCAGCAAGGACAGCCGCGTCGGCTGGAGCACCACCAAGCCGGCACCGGAGTTCTCCGCCTGGTCTAAAGCGTTTGCCAAGGCGGTCGGGCTCCACGCGCTGGACTCTATGTCGCTTACAGGTGGCAGTCGCTCCTCTTCAACCCGCAAATACGTATGCCCGGTCTGCGGTATGAGCGTGCGCGCCACGAAGGCTGTAAACATCGGGTGCCTGGACTGCAATGCCGTGATGGTAGCGGCAGATGCGGTAGGCGAGGGAGAGGTTGAGTATTTTTGAAAGTGCACATTCAAAAAATGCGCGACCGGCGGCCCGGCGCGCGGGAAGGAGCACAACATGCCAAGGAATACCCTGCAAGACCTTAACAACCACCTCTTTGAGGCGCTGGAGAGGATCAACGACGATGAGCTGACCGATGAGCAGCTCGATAAAGAGTTGCGCCGGGCACGGGCGATGACTGGCGTGGCATCGCAGATCATCGCCGGTGGACAGCTCGCTGCGAGCGTGCTGAAAATGCGAGAGCAGGCCGGTGACGCCAATATGAAAATACCGCCGATGCTGAAGGCAGGTGAGTGACGTGCGTCGGTACTCTGACGAGGAGCGTGAATTCCTCCGCATGGCCGTTCCGGATCACTCCCATAAAGAGATTGCCGCGGTGTTCAACGCACGGTTCTCTGACTCGCCTATCACACTTGCCCAGGTCAAATCCTACATCAAGAACAACAGGCTGAATACAGGGCGGACAGGCCGCTTTGTGAAGGGGTGCAAGACCTGGAACAAGGGGCTGCACTACACCGCTGGCGGCCGCAGCGCCGAGACGCGCTTTAAGCCGGGTCGCCGTCCTCACACCTACAAGCCCATCGGTACCGAGACCTGGCGCAGCGACGGCTACCTGTGGCGCAAGGTCGCCGACACCAAGCCGTCGCGCTTCGGGTGGCGGCAGGTGCATAGGATCCTCTGGGAGGAGGCCAACGGGCCTATCCCCAAAGACAGGAACGTCGTCTTTAAGGATGGGGATCGCACGAACATCACCCTGGACAACCTGATGTTGGTCTCGCGCGCCCAGCACGGCGTCATGGCAAAGCTCGGGCTGCATGGCGGAGGAGAGGCAGGGCGCACTGCGGCCGACCTGATCATGACGGTAACGGCGAGGAAGCGGGGCACGGGACATGAAGGATAGCGCCGCAGTCGCAGGCTGCCTAATCATGGCGGTCACGGTTAGGAAAGGAAATCGGAGGTAAGGCATGGAGCTGAATATACGCCAAGTGCGAGCATTACTTAAGGTAATGAGTGTCCCTCTTGAAGATATGAGGTTCGCCGCCGCCTTCATCAAAGACAAGAGGCTTTTTGCATCATACAGGCACATGCTCGCCGCCATTGACCTCGATGCGCCTATAAGCAATCGCAGGATCGAGCGCATTGAGTTTGCGCGGTGGCTGTGCTGCGCCGAGCAGTTCGATGTCGGCGCTTACAATCCTTATGGCGAACGCGTTTGGGAGCTGACAGAAAACCTGATAGCTGGGTTCGACCACGTGCCTCTAAGCGAAGAGGATGAGAAGATAATCGATATGAGTACGAGTTACCTCTCTAAGGAGCGCTGCGATAGAGCCTCAATAGCGTTTAATCCTGAATTCTACGCGACGATGAATGAGCTTCTGGATGTATCAGGATGGGATTATTCGGTGAAACTTGAATTTGCGAAGGACATCGAAGTGGTCTATGTCGCCCGCGAGGAAACAGCTGTGTTGCGCGGGACATTTCTATTCACGGCGATGAAAAGTGTGACTTTATGAACAAGACCGTTCTAATCCCTGCCGCTGCCCTTTTACTCGCACTCGCAGGTTGCCACGCGCCAGTGTCGGTGCCTACTGCCTTTGATGAGGATAGTACTCGCCGCGGCATCATAACCCAAGACATCATTGAGCAACGGCGCCTGCACGACGCGCGTTCGGAGCTCTCTGAGGACTATGGGGCACCGGCGGTGGAGTGGCCGCCAGAGCCGGCTACGCTGAGCGATACGCAAAAGATTGCGCCTGAGCCCGAGCCTGCCGCCCCCACTCCGGTCGCGCCAGGTGCCGTCGCGTCAGACCCACCAGCCGCTGCCAACACCGTGACAGCGGCCGATATCCGCTGGCGCGAGAGCGGCAACAACTACCAATGTGTCACGGTAAACGAGTACGGTACCTTTGTGGGCGCTTATATGTTTGCCGAGCAATATCAACAGGCAAGGTATAACTATATGGGTTGGGGCACGTACGACCGCGCCGAGTTCCTCGCCAGCCCGGCGATGCAAGACGCCGAGGCCCAGTGGTACGTTAACAACTACTTCGGTGGCGACTGGGCGAGGTTTCGATGAGCGCCCCGTCTGACCCGCTGAAGGTGAACTCAGTCGCGCTCCGCGGCACCGTGACGCAGTCGTGCCTGCGCGCCACAGCCAAATGCGAAGACGTGCTCTGCCTGACGATTGACACCGGTGAGGCGACTGACGGCGCAGAGCCTCCCTGGCAAAACGCCGCCGAGATCGGCTGTGTGCTTCGAGGCGAGCAGGCATGGCCGCTCAGCCGTAAGGTTGCAACCGGTGCCGTCGTGGGTGCCCAGGGGCGTCTGCGCCAGGTCACCTACGAGGACAGATCCGGCCGTACCCGCCACCGCATCGAAGTGGTCTTGGACGACGTCACCATCATCCGCCCGCCACCTGGGCCGCCCGCCGGCGCGGCCCAGAAGACGCCGGCCGACAGGTATGACGAGCTATGGAAGAACCTCAAGTTCTGAAAGGCGTTAAATGTTGTTAGCAAGGTGCATCATCAGCGAGTCGGTTATGTCGTACACAGGCCGCGACGGCGGGCCTGCCTACGGGCTGATCACCGGCTCATGTTCAAGAGCCATACGGTGAGTCGTGGAAGGGCGTATTCGGACCATACAACCCAGCATGTGGGCAGATGCCAAGTTCGGCATGATGTCACGCGATGCCCGGTTGTTGTTCATCGGGGCGATCTCCAAAGCCGAGTGCTGCGGAGTCATACCCTGGACGCCCGAGCAGATCAAAGCGATGGTATTTCCCTTTGACGCAGACCTCGGCCTCCCTCAGGTCTTGGCACTGATGACAGAGCTCGAGGAGCTCGAGTTGGTTATGCCGTACATGAGCCGCGACGGCGGGCTTACCTACGGGCTGATCACCAACTTCCACAAGCACCAGGTGCTTAAAAACCCCGGCATCGCGCGCTGCCCGGAGCCGCCTTCTGGGTGGCATCCCGACTACCTCGCGAAGCTGGACGCGAAGGCACAAAGGACGCTTAAACGCTGGTCTTCAAAAGTCTCCGGTAGTGTCTGGGGGAGAGCCTCCTCATCCGGAAGTTGGAATTGGAAGTTGAAGAGAGAGGATCAAACTCCCAGTTTACCGTTGTTGAGGGACGGGCCTGTGGAAAACTCGGAGGCTGTGGAAAACTCGGGCTCCGAGACCTGGCTGGCCGATGCCTTCGACGTCTTTTGGGCTGCCTACCCCAAGAAAGTCAACCTCAAGGCAGCAAGAAACCTCTGGCTCGATATCTGGCCGGACTCGGAGGCCTTTGCAAAGATCATGGCGGCTTTGGAGACGGACAGGCTCAGCGAGCTTTGGAACCGAGACGGCATGAGGCATGTGCCTCGGCCGAATATATGGCTAGAGAAAAGGATGTGGGAAGATGGGAAATGAAAGCAATAACTTCTTGAACGAGGGCTCTGACAAGGGCAGGTTGGACAGTCTTATCTGGGAATGCCTGGACAAGACCGGGCTTTCTGACAGCAAGGACGTGGGCTATCACTACCAGGTGATTGAGACAGCCCTGGTTAAAAGCTACCTGCAAGGCGTTGATGCGGTGGATGCAAGCATCGATGCGGTAGTAGATGCGTGTGTTGTTGCTATTGCAGATGGCCTGCAGTGAACGTTCGCGCTATTTTGAACGACTACCCTCTGGCGCTTGACGCCTTGCGTGCCCGCCACGACGAGCTGGTGCGCACGCTGGCTGTCCTGCATGGTATGCGTGATACGTTTTCTGTCTACGGCATGGGCGCCTCGCACATCACCGACAGGCTGGAGAAGCTCGTTGCTACCTACGATGAGCAGTTAAGCGAGCTGGATAGCCGCATTCAGGACATGGCCGACGCCCGTGAACGGTGCCTTAGCGCCATTAAACGGTTGCCGGCCGATCAACAGACCTATCTTGTTCGAGTACATTTGCTGGGCCAGTCCCAGTATGAGGCGGCCCGGGCGCTGGGCATATCCCGAGCTACCTTTGCCAACAAGTACCATCGCGCCTTGCAGCTGCTGGAGGATTTCCATGAGAATCTCTGATATCTGTCCATTCTGTCCACCATCTGTGGTAGTATGGCAGTCAGTAGAAGTGTCCCCAGAAGGGGGCGCTTTATATTTTTGGGCAAAAGGAGGCAGTGTTGGCGGCCAACCCACGCTACAGTAACGGTGCCCGCCGCCGGGCAGCCCGCAAGTGGGTGCTCGCCTCACAAGACATCTGCGCACTGTGCGGCAAGCCGGTGGACAAGAGCCTGCCAGCGGGGCATCCAATGGCGCCGGAGGTCGATGAGATCATCCCGGTAAGCCGCGGCGGCTCGCCTTATGAGCGCAGCAACTTACAGCTCGCCCACCGTTGCTGCAACAATCGCAAGTCCAACAGGATGCCGGGCGATGCGACTGTCCACAACCTGCCCATACCGACATCGCGGCCCTGGTGAAGGAGGGGCATGACCCCCTCCCCCCAGGATAGGGCGAGGGGTACCCGGCCTTAGCGCCTATCCCCCCGGGCAAGGTGTTATGTCACATGAGTAAAAGGGCTAGATAGCACAAACCAGCCAACTGATGAGAGCGAGACGCCTCTGGAGCAGCCAAACGGGCTTCCAGGGGCGTCTTGGCGTTGTGTCGAGAAAATCTTGAGGAGGAAGGCTATGGAGGCTGAGGAAAGCGACAGGGCTGCCCAGATCATGCAGACCACTATAGCGATGGCTACGGCCACCGGAGACACGCTGACTGCCCTGGAGGCGCTGGCCATGAGGATCGCCAGACGGCTCGATCACTCCTCGGCATCGCGCGATGTAGCGCAGCTTGCACGGCAGTACCTTGATGTCATGAACCGGATCGAAGAGCTGAAGGCTACGCGGCGCGCCGAGGCGCGTAGGTCAGCGGACGGAATGAAGAAGGAGACAACGCTCCATGTGCTCAAAGCCAAGCAGGATGGTCGGAAGCCAGGTGCCCACATTCAGCCTCGAGCCAAAGTATCGTGAAAGCGACGGGACCGATGCCGTTGCCCTGGCCGCCGACTACGGGCGGCTGGCAGATCCGTGGCAGGCGAGGATCCTCGAGTGCTGGCTTGGGCGTAATGCCCGCGGCAAGTGGGCGGCAAACGAGTGCGGGCTTGTTGTGCCGCGCCAAAACGGCAAGACGACGCTGTTTTGGATGCGCTCTCTTTATGGCGCAGCAGTCCTGGGCGAGAAGATCCTGCACACCGCCCACCAGGTCAAGACTGCCAAGGAGGCTTTTGACGATCTTTGCGAATACTTCGAGAACTCCAATGGGCTTTTCCCGGAGCTGCACGAGATGGTTGCCTATGTACGGTCCACCAACGGGCAGGAGGAGATAAAGCTGAATAATGGCGGCCGCGTGAAGTTCGTGGCGCGTTCGCGCTCCTCGGCGCGTGGCTTTACCGCCGATGTGCTTTTCTTGGACGAGGCCCAGGAGCTGACCGATGAACAGCTGGAGGCACTACAGCCAACGCTGTCTGCGGCACCGACGGCGAACTCGCAGATCATTATGAGTGGCACGCCGCCTGGCCCCGGCGCTCCGGGTGAGGTGTTTCGCCGCTGGCGCGACAATGCCAGGGCCAAAAAAGGCTCTTTGGCCTGGCACGAGTGGGGCGTGAGCGAGGTAGGCGACATCACCGATGTCTCCCGTTGGTATGCCACCAATCCGGCTCTAAAGCAGCGTATATCGCTCGAGGCCGTGCAAAGTGAGAGCCAGTCGCTGGCCCCTGACGGCTTTGCCCGCGAACGTCTGGGCTACTGGTGCGACTCCTACGCTGCGAACCGCGTGCTTGAGCGCAGCGAGTGGGAGAGATGCAAGACCGCAGGCCCGCCGGCGGCAGGTCGCGTGGCCTATGGCGTCAAGTTCTCCCCAGACGGCCTTTCGGTGAGCCTGGCGGTGGCGCTCCGGCCAGAAAGCGGCAAGGTGCACGTGGAGCTTATCGCGCACCGGCAGGGAAGCGGCAGTTACCGATGGCTGCTCCAGTGGCTTTTCAGTCGCTGGGGCGGTGCGTCTGCAATAGTCATCGACGGGCTCAGCCGTGCGCCGGATCTGGCCGAGCGCCTGCGGGCTGAAGGGGTGCCGAACAGGGTCATCTGGCTGCCCAGGGCGCGAGACATCATCACATCCTCGACGATGATGCTTCAGGCCATCCGCGAGCGCCGTGTCACGCACTTTGACCAGCCGGCACTAAACGACAGCGCTATCAACGCCTGCAAGCGCTCAATCGGCACCGGCGGCGGCTGGGGGTGGGGTTCAGGCGCGAACAGCGACTCCACGCCCATCGAGGCATGCACGCTTGCCTACTGGGCTGTCATGACAGCAAAGCGAAATCCGAAAAGAAAGCTGAGGGTAGGATGATCTCCGGGTACAGCAGCATCAAGGCTGTCTCCATAGCGGGGCTGAGCGACGTTGAGCTGGCCATGCTCAAGGAGCTGCTCACCGTATGGGACAAGAAGCGCAGCAACAATGCCATCCGCGCCGAGTATTACAGCGGTCACAACCGGCTTAAGGACCTGGGGATATCCATCCCGCCGCGGATGCGCAACACCCGGGCTGTAGTCGGCTGGCCGGCCAAGGCCGTAGACGCACTGGCCGCCCGCAGCCGCTTTGAGGGCTTCACGTTCGCGACTGCTCCGGAAGACGACGTGCTGGCTGCGATAGTCAAGGCCAACAACTTCAGGAACGCCTACAGCCAGGCAGTGAAAAGCGAGCTTATCCACTCCTGTGCGTTCATCACGGTATCGGCCGGGCGCAAGTCCGCCGGCGAGCCGTCGGTGTTGCTTAACGCCTACTCCGCGCTTAACGCCGCGGCTATCTGGGATCCGCGCAGGAAGCGGATCAAGTGCGGGCTGACCATTGTTGAGACGGAGGAGAAGAATGCGAAAAAGCCCACTGCGCTTAACCTCTACACCGATGGCGCGGTGCTTGAATGCGCCCGCGGGGACAGCGGCAAATGGACGGCGCACCGCGTAGCGCACACCCACGGCCGGCCGCTGATTGAGCCGCTGGTCTACCGTCCGTCGCTGGACCGCCCCTTTGGCAAGTCGCGGATATCAAAGGCGGTCATGGGGCTTACCGACAGCGCGGTGCGCCAGTCGGTGCGCTGCGAGGTGTCTGCCGAGTTCTTCACCAGCCCCCAGCGCTACCTTCTGGGCGCCAACGAGGAGGACTTTGACCGCGACCGCTGGGAGAGCTACATCGGTGCGCTCTTTTTGGCCAGCAGGGATGAGAGCGAGAACATCCCGCAGTACGGCCAGCTGCCGCAAGGCACCATGCAGCCCCACATCGACTACATGCGCTCGCTTGCCTCGCAGTTTGCCGGCGAGACCAACATCCCGGTGAGCTATCTCGGCATCATCCACGACAACCCGGCAAGCGCTGAGGCCATCTATGCCGCCAGTGAGGAGTTGGTGATAGAGGCAAGCGACCTTAACGACACCAACGGTGCCGCCCTGCGAAACGTCGCGCTTCTGGCCCTGGCCATCCACCAGGGCAGGCCCCTTGGACGCCTTGAGGGCAACGACCTTACCGTGATGCCCAGATTCCTGAACCCTGGGCGGCCCTCGATAGTCTCGCAGTCCGACGCGATGGTCAAGCAGATCTCGGCAATGCCGTGGATGAGCGGGACGACCGTGGCGCTTGAGCAGTTCGGCTACACCGAGGAGGAGAAGCTGCGGCTGCTGGCCGAGAAGCGCCGGGCCGAGGCAGCGCAGGCCCTGGCTGCCAGGGGCTTGGGCATGGCCCCATTGCCAACGATCGAGGCAGGCGACGATGCTGTCAGCTGAGGAGTATGACTGGTACCTGATGCAGTGCGACACGATAGTCAATGAGGCTAACGGCCACCTTTCCCGCTGGCTTGCCAGTGATGAGTTCGTGGCCCTGTACACAAAGGATCCTGAGGCGGCAGCCCGGGCGACAATCAAGGTGGTAATGTCTTTTACCGACGTCTACGGAGGCATGATGTCTGAGCTGGCCGCCCAGTTCTTTGACTACTGCCAGGAAAGCGAGCTCGGCCGCCTGATCAATCCTGCAAGCCCTGCCTCGCCTGTCAGTCATGAGCAGGTTGCAAGAAACGTGCAGTGGGCATTCTCGGAGCCTGACAGTGATTTTGCGGGCTACCGCTTGGAGGATCGTCTAAAGATCATCGGAAACAAGCTTACCGGCTCGCAGGCAAGGATGATCAAGCAGCCCGCACGAGGCACCATCATAGACAGCGCCGGTAAGGCGAGGGTGCGCTATGCGCGGGTTCCCCGTGGTGCCAAGACCTGCAAGTTCTGCCTGATGCTGGCAAGCCGCGGCTTTGTTTACGCCAGCAAGGCAACCGCCGGTGAGATGAACCGCTTTCACGACCACTGCGACTGCATGATCGTCCCAGGCTTTGGCATCGACCCTCAGTGGCCTGGGTATGACCCGGACGAGCTGTACGAACAGTACAAGGCAGGGACGTTGGGCGAGGCAGCGGGCGTACCGACTGGTGAACAGGATGGCCATAAACGCGAGCCAATCAAGATACCCAAGGTCGGGCCAGGAGCGAAGTCTGTCAACTACACCGTGGATTTGCGCGATGGTAGGAAGGTGCCGCTTTACCCGGGCGCAGAGCTGCGTACTACAAGACCAAACTATGCCGGCAAGGGGTCTACTCGAAAAATCGAGGATTCGATTCTAGACGATCTTATAAAAAAATATGGTGGTAATCGCGAGGAATGGCGAAAAGTGTTTGGCAATGGTATTCTAAAAGTAAGTGGAAAAAGACGCTATGCTGAGGTACACTGGTATGAGATGGATGACGAGATACCGCGCGACTTGTATAAGAAAAGATGGAACACGAAAAAGGACTACGATAACTCATGAAAGCTGTATTCATCGATAATGATATTTTCGGATTGAAGAACGGGTCAGAATACGAAGTCTTAGCTAGAGATGACCTGGGCTCCTACCGCATTGTAAACGCTTATGGGGAAAGCTATCTTCATTCAACTGATGCGTTTCGTTTGTTAGATGGAAGCGATGAAGCCTTGCAGACCGATGACGAATACTGGCAATCAGTAAGGGACAGCGAGAGAGTGCGCACGTTCTTGAGAGACATTGAACCAGGGATGCCGATGGATGAGTTTCAGGACTTGACTGTTAAAGCGAATCTGTCAGAGGATGAATATCTGGTTTGCTGGGACTACGTGCGCCAGTGAATCCAGCTGGCTTTCAATGGAGGTAGCCCCATGGCCTATGATGACTTCGACGTTGTCGTATACAAGCTCCTGTCCTATTACTATGGCTGCATCAAGGCAGGGGTAGCGCCCAGCCTGACGAAGTCAAAAGAAGTGGCAAGGGTCAATGAGATCTATTTCAGTGCCGTGATACGCTCGCTTTTTGATAGCGGGTACGTTACGGGAGTGCGTACCGGTGCCTGGGGCGGCGACACCGTGCTTTTGGAGGATGTGGCAATAACCCAGGCAGGCGCTGCCTACCTCAGCGAGAACTCCAAGATGGCCAAGGTACGCAAGTTCCTCGGCAGTGCGTTTGATAAGGCACTGATGGTAGCGATAGAGGCAACCAAGGCACTCTAGCGCACGCCAGCCCAATCGTCTAACCAGCCGCCTACGGGCGGTTTTTTAATACCCAGAAACTGCGGGGTGACTGGAGCGGTTCCAGGCGTGGCTCATAACCACTGACAGGCGGGTTCGACTCCCGCCCCCGCGACCATGGCAATCAGCCGCTCCTTGGGGCGGCTTTTTTGTTGCCCAGACGCGCCGGGCTGAAAGGCGTGGAGATACCGAGCCGAAAGGCGGAGAAAGGAGCCAGAGATGGCGGACAGCACTACGGAACAAGAACCGAATGCGGCGGACAGCACCACTACTCAGGCAGCTGAGGGGCAAGACCCGGCACCGGAAGGCGCAGGCGCGGACGGGCAGGACTTTATGCCCATTACTTCGCAGGAGGAATTCGACAAGGTATTCAACCGGCGATGGGCAAAAGAGCAGGCCAAGTATGACGCGCTGAAGACCAAGGTTGCCGGCTATGACGCGCTCAAGGAGCGCGCCACCGCGGCGGAGGCAAAGCTTAAGAAGTATGAGCAGGATGCCGAGCTGGAGAAACAGAAGCAGGAGATCGCAACGGAGTATGGCGTGGACGTGCGGCTTTTACATGGCACGACAGAGGCCGAGCTGAAGGCCTGCGCCGAGACCGCCAAGGAGGTCATTGGATCGACGACGACGCCCGTTGTAGGCACTGACGGTGCGGCCGGCGGTTCTGAGGCCAGTGGCGACCTGCGCGACTTTGCAAAGTCATTATTTTCGACCTGAAAGGAATAGACAATGCCAAATATCCTTACGACCAACAATATCGTTATGCCACAGGAAGTGGCAAAAGGTATCTGGAAGAAGGCCCAAAGCGGCTCTGTGCTCGCCGTTCTGGCCGCTTCCGAGCCGATGAAGTTCGGTAACAGCAAAATTATGGTGTTTGACACCTTCCCCCGCGCTGAATTCGTCGGTGAGGGTAGTAACAAGGGGCCAGCGTCAGCCAACTTCACTCCCCGTGCGACAAGCCCACACAAGGCGCATGTAACAGTGCGATTTGACGAAGAGGTGAAATGGGCAGATGAGGACCACCAGTTGGGAGTGCTCAGCGAGCTAGGGGACAGCATATCTGTCGCTCTCGCGCGGGCGCTTGACCTGGGCGCTATCCACGGTATCAACCCGAGCACCGGCACCACCACCACCACCATTATCGAGAAGCTCACAGATACCACCAATGAAGTTGAATCTGGCGACGACGCGGAGATTGACCTGGAGACCGCTGCCGGGTTGGTGATAGATGGCGGCTATACACCCAATGGCATTGCGCTGGACACCGCCTTTGCCTGGGACGTCGCTACCGATCGCTTCCCGGATGGGCGCAAGAAGTTCCCCGATCTTGGCCTTGGCATAGATGTCACCAACCTGCTGGGCGTGCCTGCCTCGGTATCCTCCACAATCGGAGGCCTGCCGGAGGTCGCTGCCGGCACTGGCGTCAAGGCTCTGGTGGGCGACTTCGAGGCTTTCAGATGGGGCGTGCAGCGTGACATCGGTATCCAAATGATCGAGTTCGGCAACCCGGACGGACAAGGGGACCTGAAGCGGATGAATCAGGTGGCTTTGCGGGCTGAGGTGGTCTACGGCTGGGCGTTTTTAGACCTTGCTGCCTTTGCCAAGATCGTTGTTCCAGAGCCTGAAGAGGAGTAATCATGAGACGCTATCGCAGTACCAAGACGGGAGCCATCGTCAGGGTGGCTGACGACAAGGTGATGGGCTCTGCCTGGAAGCTGCTGGAAAGCCCTACCTTGCCTGCCAAGAAGAAGGACTACGCGCCGGATGCCACCTGGACGAAGGCAGCCCTCATCGAGTGGGCAGCCACGAAAGGGCTGGACGTCAATCCCAAATCCACAAAGGCGCAGATCCTGGCCGAGCTTCAGGACTTGGAGGCAAAAGAGGACACGGGCGTTGCGTCTGACGCTGCCAGCAGCGACGACGACGCTACCTCCGACGCTGCCGGCAACGTAGAGGATGACGACGATGGCGATGAAGACGACACGGACTCTGCCCTCATCACCGGCAGCCAGGATTGGTAGGTGGCTCCATGAGCGCCCCTGTGTTCGCCACTGTCGATGACCTGCAGGCGATGTGGCGCCCATTGATGCCAACGGAGAAGACCAGGGCAGAGAAGCTCCTGCCCTGGGTCTCTGCCGGTATCGCAAAGCTGGCCGGCCTGCCCGATGGCAGCGATGGCAACAAAGACATCTACTGCATGGTCACCTGCCTAGTCACCCGCCGCATGCTCGAGGCCGATGATGACACGTCTGCGGTCTCGCAGATGCAGCAGACCGTTGGGCCGTTCTCAGGGTCGGTGACTTACGCCAACCCATCCGGGGCGATCTACTTAACGAAGCAGGAGCAGAAGCTGCTGGGGATAGGCAAAAGACAGGTGGCAAGCATCTGGCCTTATCCTCCAGCTGTAAAGGACGGTGAGTGAGGTGTCTTTCAAGTGGTTCGCCTACGGCGAGACAGTAATTGTGCGCAGCAAGGTGAAGACCGGCACCGACATCCTCGGCAACGCAGTCTATCGGACTGAAGATGAGGCTGTCACGAACGTGATGGTTGCTCCGGGCCCGCGCCTGGATGCGCCTGAGTCCAACCGCCCGAACGCACATCTCATCAAATACACCCTGTATTTCCCGGTGGAGTTTACCAGCGCCCTTGAGGGCTGTGATGTCCAAGTGCGGGGCGTTTGGTACCGGGTGGTCGGCTCCCCTGGCCGCTACAGCCCTGTGCTGAAGCTTGCCACGCGCAGCCATGACCTGATAGCAGAAGTGGAGGCAGTGCATGGCTAAGACAAAGGTGTGGATAAGCCCGAGCGGTGCCAGGAAGATCAGGGAGTCTGCCCCGATGCGCACCTTGTTGCGGCAGCGGGCCGAGGCCATTGCAGAAAGTGCCGAGGGCTTTGGAGGCTACTGGGAGGCCACAGTGCATGCCGGCAGAGGCCGTGCAGTGGCGACGGTCGTGGCGGCGGACTATGACGCCGTTGTCGCAAACTCCGAACAGAACTCACTGCTGAAGTCCATAGATGCCGGAAAGGGGGACGCATGAGCACTGTAGAAGATATTGTAAACATTGAAGCGCTGCTCGTCTCCTATCTCTCCACACATTTTAACGTGGAGGGCGTGCCGGTATCAACGGATGTGCCGGCCGAGCGCCCAGCACGCTTCATCACGCTTGAGCGGACGGGAGGCGGGCGCAGCGCACGTATCATCGACAGCCCCGCTGTTGCCATCCAGTGCTGGGGAGTGACGCGCTCCGATGCGCTGTTCTTGGCCAACGAAGTCGTCTGGATGCTGGAGAAGTGCGAGGCCTTAAGCCCTGTCACCAGTATAGAGATAGACTCGATGTATAACTTCCCCGACCTCAAGGGCAGACATCCCAGATACCAGGTGGTCGCCCATATCGTGACCGCAAACTGACGAAAAACTGAAGAAAGGAGATGGCACAATGACCATCATGCCTAATAACTCTGGCAATATCACGACTGGCAAGCCTAATGTAACCGGCTCCATTTTCCATGCGCCCCACGGCACGACCCTTCCTGCAGATGCGACCACAGCATTGCCTGCGGCCTTTGAAAACCTCGGGTTTATCGGAGAGGACGGGGTAAAAAACCCCATGGAGTCGTCTACCTCAGACATCAAGGAAGGAGGTGGCAAGACGGTTCTTACGACCTTGGACGAGTCCAGCGACAAGTTCAGCGTGGTGCTGATAGAGGCGCTGCGTGCAGAGGTGCTGAAGCGGGTCTTTGGTGATCAGAACGTGACAGTAAATGACACCACCGGCAACATCGCCATAGCCGTGGACACCAGCTATGAGCGACCGGAAGGCGTTTGGGTCTTTGAGATACTGCTCACTAAAAACCGCATTAAGAGGATCGTCGTACCACAGGGAAAGATCGTATCTGTATCTGAGGTGACCTACGTGAGAAACGAGCCTGTTGGCTACGAGATAGAGATCGCTACATCGCCTGACGCGGCGAACAAGACGCACTATGAATACATTGCCATGTCAGCGGAGCCAGAGGGGCAGGAAAATGTCGGATAAACACACCTATGTGATCAATGACATCGAAGTCGAGATAGACCCCCGCGCTTTGGACGACGTCAGGACGCTCAGGCTTTTGCGCGACATCTATGGTGCCACGATAAGCCCGGATGACGCTGCCAAGAGCCTGAAGCTCTTTGACCTCTTTGACCGTATCCTGGGCGACGAGCAGGCCGAGCGTGTGACGCGCGAGCTCGCTGACGCAGACGGGTATACCTCCATCGAGGTGCTGGGAGATTTCATCGGCGGGCTTTTTGATAACGCTGTCCCAAAAAACTGATCCGCTGCGCGCTCCTCTGGGCAAGCTACCCCGCAGAGCTCCGAGCTGACTTCCAACGCTACTACGGCCTTGATCTGGCAGAGGTCGGCGTCAGCTTCAGTGTGGAGCGCGCAGCAGACCTCGCCTGGGGTCTGCCGCCAGGCTCTCGGGCACTTGCGGCCCTAAACCCTGCAACCGAGTGGGGCTGGGCCGAGTGGCTCTTGAGCAGCATCGACTACAGTCTGCGCATCCTGCTTTGGCGCGACGCCAGACGCGGTGAGCGGCCAAGGCCGATAACCCCTCAGCAGGCTGAAAATCCGAACAAAGATATACGAAAAGTAACAAAAGAGCAATGTGGTCTGATCCTATCAGCACCCAGAGAGGAGGTGAGAGCAGATGTCGACTGAGCTCGGCAATGCCTATATACAGATAGTGCCTTCGATGCGCGGCGTCCATGCGGCCATAAGCTCCGCCTTAAACGAAGGGCAGGGAATCGGTGTCGCTGCCGGACGGG
>JAISMZ010000187.1 GCA_031276475.1 Coriobacteriales bacterium | reverse complement strand
GCCCCCCGCGCTGCTAAATGCCCACACCCCCCACCACCCCTTTTGGCCCCCTTCCAGCGGCAGGCCGCGCACCTCTCCGCGCCCGGCGGTGCCGGTCGCGGCGATTTTGTCGGCAATTGCCGCCTCCAGGCTGGCGCCGCGACAGGCCATGCAGCTTTGGGGAACGAGTAGCACATACTGGCGGTCGTCCCCGCCAGGCAGCGATTCGGCCCAGCGGATGACCTGGCCGAGGACGCTGATCAGGTGGTAGCAGAGGTCGTTATTGCAATGCAGTTGCCCGCTGACGACGTCTTGGCGGTCGATCTCTGGCAGCAACACGACCTCATGCCCCCGCTCGCGCAGTGCCGTAGTGGCCAGCGCGGTGGAGGCGGGAATCAGGGCGGGCAGGATGTAGACAGGCGCGGCTGACGGCTCGCTGGCGGATGCGGCGGACGGCCCGCTGGAAAGCAGGACGGCGTCTGCACCGACACGCGGAACGGACTCCTCCACAACACGGGCACTTTGAGCAGCCCTCGCCGCGGGAACTGCCGCTGCCCGACCGGTTTTTGGCGCCGACTGTCGCGCACGCAGGGCGGCCTTTAGCGAGCGCAGGCGGATCCGCACGGCGGCCAGATCCACCATCTCGTCCACCTTGAGCACGGTGTAGAGCTTGCCGGCGTCCTCGAGGATCGCGCGCAGCTCGTCCAGCGCCAAGGCGTCGATGCCGCAGCCAAAGGAGTGCAGCTGAACGAATTCCAGGTTGGGATGGGCCGCAACAAAGCGGGCGGCAAGGGCCAGCTCGGCCGTCCGCTGCCACTGATCGGCGACCGAGGCACCGCGCTCAGGGCGAACAGCCTGCGCCGCAAAGCCCGCAATCGTCCGCTTCAAGCTGAGCAGCGAGAACACGCTGAAGCCCAGGTTGGTGAGCAGGACGTCGATGCCGTGGCTGAGGCCAGCGTCGTTGTGGTAAGGGTGCCCCGCCAGCAGGATGCCCCTGCCGCCCGTGCGCTCCAACCGGGCAAGCTCCGCCTCGGCGCGCTGCCAGAGCTGCTCGTAGAATGCCTGTTGGGCTGCCACAGCCGCTTGCAGGGCAGTCCCAGTATCCTGTTGAGGAAAACCGGCGTCCGCGAGCATCGCGGCCAGCCTCTGCTCCAAGAGCGCCAGGGGCAGCGGCGCCGGTGCCGAGGTCGACAGGGGACGGCTCCCTGTCAGCAACGCTGGCAAGCGTCGACAGGGAACCGTCCCCTGTCGACCCGACCGCTCCGGCGGCTCCAGAGGCTCCGGCAGTGCGCTCAGCGGCTCCGCCATGTCGCAGGTCATAAAGCGCACGCTGCCCTCCGAGAGCGACTGGACATCACTAGCTATTAAGCGAGCATATTCACGTGATACTGGGCATTGGCTCGCCGCCGGTGCCTGCAAGGCCCCCAAAAGCCCCGGTAGCTGAACCGCACCGCCGGTGGGCATCAGGATATGGCTGGCACCGCGCTCGATAAGATCTGCGACATGGCCGTGGGTCAGCTTTGCGGGATAGCAGACGCCCTCCGACATCACCGCGTGGGCACCCTTGCGATAGAGTGCCGACGACGACGGCATAAAGGGCAGCACGTCGCAGCCCAGGGAGGCACCGATAAATGCTTGTGCGCCAGATTTCGAGTCAATTTGCCCCGGATCCGTTTGGGGAAGCGACGCCACTACTTGCGGTAATGGCGTTGTTTGCCCAGACGGAGCTGGGGCAAATTGGCCGGAAGATGGCTGTGCAATGATTAATCGGTGCCTCCCTAACTCGCAAAAGAAGACCCGCCAGAACGGATAGCTCTCGTAGAGGTCGAGCGTATTGGGGATGCCCACGGTCGCCCGGCCGATGCCGTCAGCGCCATCAACGCTGCCAGCGCTGCCAAAACCAGCGGCCTCGCACTCCCCTGCCAAAGCCGCAGCCTCGCGAGTCCCCAACCGGCCGCTGCGCTTCAGCAACGCCTGTTCCAGGGCAAAGAGGTTCGCGGGAGCGCGACTCCCCAGATCGCCGTCACGCCTGCTGTTGAGGCTATCGCCATCAATCCACTCGTCGCCGTCGCGCTCACCGTCACCGGCGCCGCTATCATCAGCGTCGCTAACGCTGTCATCAGTAGCACCGCCATAAAGCTCCGCACCGCGCTCACAACGGTTGCCGCTGACAAACACCCGTGTGCCGTAAGGCGGGCGGGGCTCAGGCGTCGCTTCGTCGGCGTCCTGATCCGCTAGCGTAAAGTTGTTCAGAGTCAGCAGACAGGCGTTTGTACAGCCGGCGCAGCGTTGCGTGCTCTGCCGGTTTTGCAGCGCGGCCAACTGATAGCGGTCGAGCAGCGTAGAGCGCAGCGGCTGCGGCTCGGAGTCCGCTGCCGACCCGGAGCCCGCCGTCGCCGTCGACCCGGAGCCCGCCCCCGCGCCGGTGCCCGCCACGACCTCAGTGCCCGCCGCCCCCGCGCCGGTGTCCGCTGCCGCCCCAGCGCCCGCCGCATCCGCAACTTCGGCCTCCCCCACCCCAGCGCCCGTCGCCGCCGCCACCGCAGCGCCCATCGCCGCCCGCACCCGATCGCGGGCGAGCAGCGCCGCACCGTAGGCACCCATCAGGTGTGCGACGTCGGGGCGGACGACCTCCAGGCCGCTTTCCAGCTCAAAGGCGCGCAGCACGGCGTCGCTCATGAAGGTGCCGCCCTGAACCACCACCCGCTTGCCAAGCTGCGCGGGCGTGGCACAGCCAATGACCTTGTACAGCGCGTTGCGCACAACGCTGTAGGCCAGCCCGGCCGCGATGTCAGCTGCCGGGACGCCGGCCTTTTGCGCGTGGCGCACCCGCGAGGTCATGAACACCGTGCAGCGCGTACCCAGGTCAACCGGCCGCTCAGCCTGGCAGGCGATGTCCGAAAACGTCCACTTGGTGTAGCCCAGCGAGCGGGAAAAGCCCTCCACAAGTGAGCCGCAACCCGACGAACAGGCCTCGTTGAGCATGATGTCGTCCACCTGACCGCCGCGCACTCGCAGGCACTTGATGTCCTGGCCGCCGATGTCCAGCACAAAATCGGCGTCGGGAACAAACTCGGTGGCGGCCCGCAGATGGCAGATCGTCTCCACCTCACCGTCGTCTACGCAAAAGGCCCGCCGCAGCATCTGCTCGCCGTAGCCGGTCACCAGCGCGCTGGCCGTATGCGCCAGCGGCGCCCCGTTGTACTCGCGCGGAACGACCGCGTAAAACTCGTCCAGGGCCTCGCTCAGCGCCGCCACAACATTGCCGCCACTGCGCGCGTAGGAGCTGTAGAGGATGGCGCCCTCGTCGTCAATCGCGACCAGCTTGAGCGTGGTCGAGCCGGCGTCGATGCCCAGATAGAGCGGCCCCTCGTGGTTCATCAGCCGCCGGCGCTCCACCGCGTGCGCAGCATGGCGCTGCCTGAAGGCCTCCCGCTCCTGCTCGTCAGCAAACAGTGGCGCCAGGCGTGCGATGCCGTCCGCGTCCTCGCGCGGCGCCACCGCAAGACGCTCAGCGAGCTCCTGGAGGCTCACCGGGGGCGCCCCCGCCAAAAGCGCCGCGCCCTGGGCGACAAAGAGATGGGCGTCGGGCGGCTTGATGGTCTGCGCAAAGCTTAAGCCCAGCGTCTGCCGAAAGCGCTGCAGCAGCTGCGGATAAACTTCCAGCGGCCCGCCGAGGAAGGCCACCGTGCCCTCGATGCGCCGCCCGCAGGAAAGCCCCGCGACGGTCTGCGTGACCACGGCCTGGAGCACCGAGGCAGCGATGTCGCTGCGGCGGGCGCCTTCGTTAATCAGCGGCCGCACGTCGGTCTGGGCGAACACCGCGCAGCGCGAGGCGATTGGGTATATCGTCTGGTAGCCGCTGGCCAGGGCGTTAAACTCCCGCGCCCGCACGCCGAGCATGCCGCACATCACATCGATGAAGCCGCCGGTGCCGCCCGCGCAACTGCCATTCATCCGCTGCTCCACGCCGTTGCGCAAGAACAGTATCTTGGCGTCCTCGCCGCCCAGCTCAATGGCCGCATCAACCTGCGGATAGAGCTGCTCCAGGGCATGACGGGTGCAAACGACCTCCTGCACAAAAGGCAGGTCCAGCACCTCGGCCAGGCGCATCCCGGCGGATCCGGTCACACAGGCCACCACCTCGGCGTCACCAAAGCGCCAAAGCGTATTGCGCAGCATCTCGGCGAGCGTCGTTAAGATGTCTGAGCGGTGCAGATTGTACTGCGTTAAGACCGGCTTGCCCCGCTCATCGAGGATCACCAGCTTGATGGTCTTGGAACCTGCGTCTATGCCAAGGCGATACGTCATGCTCACCAGTATAGCTGATAATTATGTGAATGATGCGGCAGTTTGCTGACCTATCAGTCAACGCCGACCAGCGCTGGCCAGCCTACCGCGGCAGAGCATACTGGGTGAGGCAATCCTTCTATGCCTCGCTCAGAGGCCAACAAGCACCCCCGTGAGGTCAAAGGGCGGGATGTAGCTCTCCGAGGCCGTCGCGCCCTCCTGCATGAAACTGTTGGTGATGCCCAGCTCCAACGCAAAATCAATCAGCGCGTCATACTCATCGTCGCTGACGCTGCGGTTCAGTTCGGGATGGCGTTCCAGCTCGGGCAGCGGCGTAAACTGGTTCATCAAGCTGTAGCAGACCTCGTTTTTTAAGAGGGAGAACACCGTCGCCAGCGCCTGCCGCGCCTCTTCCAAATGCCCCGGCAGCAGCAAGAAGCGCACGATGATACCGCTTTTGAGGATACCGGCGCTGTCCAGCCTGTAGTCGCCCGCTACCTGGCGCATCACCTGCAGGGCCGCCAACGCAACCTGGGGGTAGTCGGGCGCCTGCGAGTAACGAGTGGCCAGCTCCGCTGTCGCATAGCGAAAATCGGTGAGAAAGATGTCCACGCAGCCAGCCAGGGTCGCGATAAGCTCGGGGCGCTCGTAGCCACTGGTGTTATAGACTATCGGCAGATGCAGACCGGCGCGGCGGGCGCGGGTCAAGGCGCGGCGAATCTGCGGCAGATATTGCGTCGGCGTTACCAGATTGATATTCTGCGCGCCTTGCGCCTGTAGTTCGCAGAAGATATCCGCCAGCCGCCTCACACTGATGGCGGCGCCGGCCAGACCGCTGGAGATCGCCTGATTCTGGCAATACACACAGTGCAGCGGGCAGTTACAGAAAAACACCGCCCCGCTGCCGGCTCGGGCGTTGTCGCCGCTGCGCGTTGCCGCCACGTCGCGGGCCACGGCGCCCCCGTCTCGGGCGCCGCCTTGGGCCGCCGCGCCACTACCGCAGGCGCCGCCTTGGGCCACCGCGCCACCGTCTCGGGCGCCACCGTCTCGGGCGCCGCCGCCCCGTGCCATCGCGCCGTCTCGGGCGCCGCCTTGGGCCGCCGCGCCACTACCGCAGGCGCCGCCATCCGCTGCGTCCGCGCCCCAGCCACTGATCGGCGGCTCTTCCCAGAAATGCAGCGCCGCTCTGGCTACGCGCAACGAATCGTCGGCACCGCAGATGCCACGCTCCCCTGCACGGCGGCGGGCAGAACAGCGGCGCGGGCAGAGCTGGCAGCCCTTCTCCACAACTTTTGTCTTGTTTCTGCAATCCGTCGCGGTAGGCAGCGGAGTCATCATCATCCCTTTCATTGTGCGCCTGTTCCGGGCAAGCGCCTGCCGTTCCCCTCCAGAATAGCCAAAACCACGACTGGCGTCAAAAGATAGCCGCCACCGATTGAAGCGCCGCTTTCCGAGGTATAATGGTTGTCGTGCGGGAAACGATCAAGCGTGACGCTAAGAGAAAGGTGTGCCATGAGACTGCTCACGAGAAGTGATTTTGACGGTCTGGCCTGCGCGGCCATCCTCAAAGATGTAGGGATTATCAACAGCTGGAAGTTCGTCCATCCCAAGGATCTCCAGGATGGACTGGTGGAGGCAGGCAGCGACGACGTGCTGGCCAACGTCCCCTACGTACCCGGCGCGGGCATGTGGTTTGACCACCATACGTCCGAAAACGACCGCGTCGGCTGGGACCAGGGCATCCCCGGCGAGAGCCGTGCCGCCGACAGTGCCGCCCGCGTGATCTACGACTATTATGGCGGTGAGGAAAAGCTGCCGCATTTTAAGGAGATGGTCCAGGGGGTAGACAAGGTGGACTCAGGCAAGCTCAGTGTTGAGGAGATACTCAACCCCGAGGGCTGGGTGCTGCTTGGTTTTATCATGGATCCGCGCACCGGCCTGGGGCGCTTCCGTAAATTCCGTATCCCTAACTACCAGCTGATGGAGGAGCTGATAGATTACATTGCCAGCCACGACATTCAAGATATCCTGGCAGTGCCCGATGTGGCCGAGCGCGTAACGATGTACTTTGAGCAGGACAAACTCTTTCGGGAGATGGTTGCTCAGCACACCCGTATAGAAGGTAACGTCATCGTCACCGACCTGCGCGGCGTGGA
The DNA here is from genome assembly GCA_031276475.1 of Coriobacteriales bacterium. Classification (GTDB taxonomy): domain Bacteria; phylum Actinomycetota; class Coriobacteriia; order Coriobacteriales; family UBA8131; genus JAISMZ01. The sequence goes on along the minus strand of JAISMZ010000187.1, from coordinate 2,766 downwards.
GACCATCTACACGGGCAACCGTTTTCTTGTCTACTCCCTGTATCCCGAGCAGAACATCTCGCTTTGGGTGGTGGATGGACGGGGCAAGCTCAACGCACCGATTGCCGTGGGGCACTCCGTCGTCAATCGCAGTTCCAAGACCAACGTTGGCAAGCTGATGCTCAGATACGGCGGCGGCGGCCATCCTCAGGTGGGTACCTGCCAGGTGGACTACGCCGACGCCGACCGAGTCATCGCCGAGATCGTCGAGCAGGCGCGTCGCGACGGATAAGCTGTGACGAGTAGGGCGGGTACCGAGAAGAACCGCCGGGGCTTTCCCAGGATGAACGGCGAACGCAGGAGGTGCCAATCGTTTGGCGCCTCCTGCTGCGATACGCGTGTTGGGCCGTCTGGCCAACCGGTAGATGCGGTCATCGCCCGCTACCTGCCGGCCCGGCAACCGCAGTAATGCTTACTGTTGGTAAGGTGGCTGCGGTGGCTGCTGCCCCTGATAGGGTTGCTGCTGTTGTGGCGGCTGCTGAGCGGGGGGCACCTGCTGCTGATAGGGCTGTTGATAGGGCTGCTGCGCAGGCGCGCCATAGCCGGTTGCGGCATAGGTAGCCGTGCCATAGGTGGGCGGACGCTCGGCGGTTAAAGACGGCTTGCCCAAAGAGTCGTTCCATTGGTCGCCGCCCAGTCCAAGAATCGCCGCCCAGATGAAGGGGAAGAAGAAATAGAGCGCTACCCATCCACCGCTCTTACCCAGCTTCAGGCTGATCTGGTAGGCGGCCATGATCAAGAACACCACAGCGACAACTGAACCGACAAAGCCAATGCAGGGGATGACCGAGGCAAGCGCCAATAGGGCGATCCAGCCTTTGTAGCCGCCCAATTCGAGAAAAACCCAGTTGTTATAAAACGGTATCCACGCCTTCCAACCCTCTTGATTGGCCTTGATGAAGATCTTCATCATAAAAATAGCGGTGAGCACATAATAAGCGATGCCCACGATGAGCAAGCTAACAAAATATCCAGTCAGAAGCGCAAGATCTGCCACATCAAACGGATAATAGTTGTTACTTGCTGCCAAAATACCCATAGTGTTCCTCCTCCTGTTAAGACCCGTGCTTTCCGCCAATAATGATAGCACGTCTTCTCACTGTATACAAATGAGATTTATTTACTCCCGTATGCCTCTAGAAGTATCAAGTATTCTGATCACAACAGCCCCGTCACTCTTTCTCCTGTCTCACTTCCAATTGGAATCAAGGCTGTCATAGCCGTCCATCCCCGTGCGGTTCCTGAAGGTCTGACGCGCGGCGGGCGGGGTACCGTGGCTGGTTATCGGTGTGTTGTCAACAAACGTAGGCTGGCCACCGGAGGTATCGCCGGGGTCGGAAGCGAGGTAGAAGGTGGCGGACCAGTTGTTGGCGCTGTCGTAGAGTCCCGTCGCACTCTTAAAGCTGTCGCCAAGCTTAAAGAAGGAGACGTCTTTGAGCGCGGGGCAGTTCTCCCAGGCAACATTAAGGAAGCCCGCGCCGACGGTCTGGACATCCCAGCTAGCGGTATCAATCATGGCTGCCGTGCTCAGCTTGGGGCAAGCTCTCCAAGTAGCCGTCATGAAGTTGGTGCCGGTGTTCGGGATGTTCCAGTTGGAGGTGTCGGGCACGACTGCCGTGGTGAGTTTGCTGCAGGCGGCCCAGGTGTAGTACATGAAGGCGTCGGCACCAAGGGCAGTGACCTGCCAGTTGGAGGTATTGGGCACGGCGGCCGCGGTAAGACTGCTGCAGTTGGCCCAGGTGGAATGCAGGAAGTTAGCGCCGATGGAGCCGTTAACGGGCCAAGTGGAGGTATCGGGCACGGCAGCCGTGGTGAGGCTGCTGCAGTTATGCCAGGCACGAGTCAGGAAACTAGTGTTGATGGCGGTGATGCTCCAGTTTGAAGTGTCGGGCACGGCGGCGGTAGTCAGGCCGGAGCAGCCGTTCCAAGTATCAAACAGGAAGTAACCACCGAGAACTCCGACGACAGGCCAGTTGGCGGTATCGGGTACAACAGCCGTGGTGATTTTTCTACAGTTGAACCAAGCAGCGTACAGGAAGCTAGCACCAATGGAGTCAACGGACCAGGTGGTAGTAGCAGGTGCGACAGGCGTGATGAGATTGATGCAGCCGTCCCAAGCATGAGCCAGGAAGTTGTCACCGATGGCGGTGACGCCCCAACTGGTGGTGTCGGGCACAACGGCGGTAACCAGGCTGGGGCAGTTCTCCCAGGTATAGGACAAGAAGCCCGTGCCTACGGTCTGTACATTCCAGCTGGCGGTATCAATCATGACTGCCGTGCTCAACTTTGAGCAAGCTCTCCAAGTATTCGCCATGAAGTTGTTGCCAATGACTTCAATGCTCCAGTTGGAGGTGTTAGGCACAACTGCAACAAGGAGGTTGGAGCAGCCCCACCAAGTGCCGTACATAAACCCGTCATTAAGAGCGGTAACAGCCCACCCAGCGGTATTCGGCACAACGGCCGTGGTGAGGCTGCTGCAGCCGCGCCAGGTCTCTGCCAAGAAGGAACCACTGGAGCCGACGACGGACCAAGTGGAGGTATCGGGTACAACAGCCGTGGCGATCTTGTTGCAGTTGTACCAGGTACGAGCCATAAAAGAGACACCGATGGCGGTAATGCTCCAGCTGGAGGTGTCAGGTACTTCGGCTTCGGTGAGATTGGAGCAGCCGGCCCAGGTGGAGTCCATGAAGGAACCACCAATGGTGGCGACCTGCCAGTTGGAGGTGT
>JAISMZ010000176.1 GCA_031276475.1 Coriobacteriales bacterium | reverse complement strand
ATGCTTAATATGCTTGCGGAGAGGCTCTTTGCTTCTCAGGCTTTGTGGCCGGCGACGGAACTGTTGGATGGGCGACGCGACGCTGCGGTGGCGGTGCCGCTCAGTGCGCGCGCCTTTCTTACGGCTGCGGCCTTTGCGCGGCGTCCGCAAACGATGCTGGTAGTGGTGGCGGGGGAGGAGGCCGCCCAGCGGACGGTGCGCGATATCGCTGCCTGGTTGGGACGCGAGGCTGTGCTGCACCTGCCGCTGCGAACGGATACGCCCTGGGGCGCAATGCCGCGCAGCGTAGACCAGTGCGGGCAGCGCAATCAGGCGCTGTGGGCCTTGGCCAGCGGTGCGCCTGTGGTTGTGGTAGCCAGCGCCCGGTCGCTGCTGCGGGCGGTGCCGGCTGCTGCTGCGGGCGGCGACTCCCTCGCTTTTCAGCCGCTGCGATTTGCGCTCGGTCAGTCGGTGGCGGCGGCTGCGACCTGCGACGGCCTCACCCCGGCGGCTGCGGTCGGTGACGAGAGCGCCCGTCTCCACGCGGCGGCTGCGACCTGCGACGATGGCGTCCGCCTCCACACTGAGGCCTTGCCGCTCAGCGCCCTTGCATCCGAGCTTTCGCGGCGCGGCTATGAGCGCCTGGAGCGCCTGGAGGGACCGGGCAGCTTTGTGCTGCGCGGCGATGTTTTGGACATCTTTGGTGCCGCCGCGGCGTATCCGGTGCGTGTTGAGTTCTTTGACGATGAAGTGGAGGCGATCCGTCGCATCGTTCCCAGCACCAACCAGACGATTGGCGACCTGCCGGCTACCGAGGTCTTTGCTGCCCGGGAGTTCATCGTGGACGAAGCGGCTGTTAGGCGCCTGAGTCGCGCCGCGTACACGGCCAGCGATATGAGCAGTTTTCCTCGCAGTATCCGCGAGGATCTGGAATCCTTTGAGCAGGGGCGGGAGTTTCGCGCGGCCGAGCTCTATCTGCCCTGGCTTTACGAGCGGACCTCTTCGCCACTTGCATGGTTGCATCCCGCCGCTCTGGTCGTGCTACAGGAGCCGCGGGCTTTGTTTGATGATGTTGCGCATTACTACGAAGATGTTGTTGCGTCGGCCGCCGAGCATCGTGCCCGCCTCGACGGTCTCTACCTGCCGCCGGCTGAGCTGGACTTTGGCTCCCAACAGCGCCTTACCTTACTCTCGTTGATGCATAAAGGTGCGACGCCGAATGCACAGTTGGACGTCCGCCATGCCAACACCTCGGGCAGCGAGGAGCGCCTGGTGGCGACCGTGCGCGCGGCGCTCTCCAAACGCAGCCTGACCATCGTCTGCGAGCCTGACCGCCGCGTGCGCGAGAGCCTCAAGCTGGCCTTGAGTGACGCCCATATCGCTTTTGAGAACGCGCCGGAGGCGGGGCAGACGGCAGCGGCTCCAGTAGCGGATGCCGCACCCACGCCGCCGCCAACCCCCAACATCGCCCTGATCGCCAGCATCGACCTGCCCACCTCGCTGATCCTGCCCCAGGCCGCTTTGGCCCTCATCACGCTCGCCGACGTCGCGGCCCGCCAGACCCTGAAGTCCGCCCGCAGCCGCCGCAGCATCGACATCACGCAGATAACCTTTCCCTTTAAGCCTGGCGACTACGTTGTGCACGAGACCCACGGCATCGCGCTGTTTCGCGATATGGTCCGCCAGGAGATAGACGGCGTCGAGCGCGATTATCTCTATCTCGAATATGCTCAGGGTGACAAGCTATTTACTCCTGTGGAGAATATCGCCGCCATCACCCGTTTCGTCGGCCCCGAGGGCAAGGCCCCGCGTCTGACCCGCCTGAACACCGCCGACTGGTCGCGGGCCACCGGCAAGGCTCGCAAGGCCGCCCGCCAGCTGGCCTTTGACCTGGTGGACCTCTACTCCCGCCGCTCCACCGCCGCAGGTTTTGCCTTTCCGCCCGACACGCCTGCCCAGTACGAGATGGAGCTGCTCTTTGCCTACGACGAGACACCCGACCAGATTCAGGCCATCGCCGACGTTAAAGCCGACATGGAATCCCCCCGGCCGATGGATCGCCTGATCTGCGGCGACGTTGGCTTTGGCAAGACCGAGGTGGCGCTGCGAGCGGCCTTTAAGGCGGTGCAGGGCGGCAAACAGGTGATGCTGCTCTGCCCGACGACGATTCTCGCACAACAACACTACACGACCTTCTCCGAACGCCTTGAGCCTTTTGCCGTGCAGGTTGAGGTGCTCTCGCGCTTTCGCAGCGGTGCCCAGCAAAAGGCCACACTGGCGGCGGTTGCGGCCGGGCGCTGCGATGTTTTGATAGGCACCCACCGCCTGCTTTCGGCCGACGTCAATCCCAAACGCCTGGGGCTGGTGATCATCGACGAGGAGCAGCGCTTTGGCGTTCAACACAAGGAGCAGCTGAAGAACCTGCGCGAGCAGATAGACGTACTCACACTCTCGGCCACGCCTATCCCGCGCACCTTGCAGATGGCCCTCAGCGGCGTGCGCGACCTGTCGCTGATAGACACGCCGCCGGCGGCCCGCACGCCGGTGGAGGTGCACGTTGGCGAGTGGGACGAGGATCTGGTCTCGGCGGCCATCCGGCGCGAACTGGCGCGCGGCGGGCAGGTCTACTATGTCTCCAACCGGGTGCGCTCGATAGACGACGCCGTGGCCCGCGTAGTTGCCGCCGCCCCCGAGGCTCGCATCGCCGTGGCCCACGGCAAGCTCAGCGAGCACGAGCTGGAGGCGGTGATGGAGCGCTTTGCCGCCAACCAGATAGACGTGCTGGTGGCCACCACGATAATCGAGAGCGGCCTGGACAATCCCCACACCAACACCCTGATCATCGAGGACTCGCAGCGCCTCGGCTTAGCCCAGCTCTACCAGCTCAAAGGCCGCGTTGGCCGCTCGCACGCCCAGGCCTGGGCCTATTTCCTCTTTCCCTCGGCGGAGGCCCTAACCGACACCGCGGCGGATCGCCTGAGCGCTCTGACCGAGCACCGCGACCTGGGCAGCGGCATGCGCATCGCCCTGCGCGACCTCGAGATCCGCGGCGCCGGCTCGCTTCTGGGAGCCGAGCAGAGCGGCAACCTGGCCGCCGTGGGCTTTGACCTCTTTGCCAACATGCTCCAGGAAGCCGTGGAGCAGACCCGGGCCCTGCCCACAGAGGCCCACCCCGAGGTGCGCATCGACCTGCCGTTGCACTTCTACCTCCCCGAGGAATACATCGCTGCCGCCGACGAGCGCGTCACCTGGTACCGCCGCATTGCCGCCATCGCCTCTCTGGCCGACGCCGAGGCCTACCACGACCGTCTCCAAAACGACTACGGCGCCCTGCCCGCGCCGGCTGCCAACCTCGTCAACCGTGCCCGTGCAAAAGTCCTTGCCGCAGAATCAGGTGTGGAGACGGTCGGGCTCGTTCGCGGTAAACTCAGCCTGGAGCCGGTCACCTTAAACGCCGAGCAGCGGGCCTGGGCCAAGCAGCACCACGCCACCTACTTTGCCACCTCGCATCGCCTGATCTTTCCCGTGAGTGAGAACACCGGCGCTCTGGGGACGCTGATTGAGTTGCTGCAATCCCTCGGCAAGCTGCTGCGATCCGACGAGGAGTCGCCGGAGCCCGACTGACCCTGGCTGAGCCCGCTCGCGCTTGACGTGGAGCTGCTGGAGCTGCCTGAGCCGCCGGCATCGCGCGGAACCGCCGCCACCGCCCACAAAATACCCCCTTGCGCCAATCGCCCAACTTTCGTAGAATAAATGTTTGCGCAAGCGGACATGGCTCAGTTGGTAGAGCACGACCTTGCCAAGGTCGGGGTCGCGGGTTCGAGTCCCGTTGTCCGCTCCAAGCGCCGCATCCGACCGGTTTGGCGCTCAACAGTCAAACCGGTCTTTTTTTCAGGCGACGTGGCCAAGTGGTAAGGCAGAGGCCTGCAAAGCCTTTATCACCGGTTCAAATCCGGTCGTCGCCTCCAAACTTTTCCGCATTCAACAGCATGTGGATAGTACGGAAAGGGCTGGCATGGAGCTCAATCTGCACATCATTGCGGACGACCTCGCCGGATATGCGCCCCAGGTGCGCATCGAGGAGGACTACCCGGTTCGTCGGCTGCGCTTCCCAGCGCTCTTTGACGGCACCGAGACACGGCGCAGCCTGCTCTACATTGTTGAGTCCAGCCTGCTGACTCCCGAAAACATCAAGTTGGTCACCGAATCCTCCAGCCTTCTGGTTATCGGCAAGCCGCCTCGCGCCCTGTTCAAGCTGCATTGCAATATCGTCTGGGTGCCTGCCTCCGTGCAACTCTCAAAGCTGTTCTCCGAGGTGGCGGCGCTGTTTGGTGCCTACAATCTCTGGGGCGAGCAGATGCACGACCTGCTGATAACCAAAAAACGCCTGAAGCGCCTGGCCGAGATATCCTTGCCAATAATCCGCCGTCCGATCCATTTGGTGGACTCCTTTTTACAGGTGCTGTTCTCGGTGGCTGAGGAGGACGAGCATACGCTGGCGAGTCGGGGGCACCGCTTTATCATCGACAACGACGATCCGGCCCTGAGCGTCCTGACGCTGGACCGTTTCAGCGAGAGCGCCTACGCTCACGACGAACCCTTCATCTTGGCGCGAGGAGAATTCCTCAGTCAGAACATCTTCATCAGCGGACATCTGGTGGCGACGCTTTCGTTCAGCCAGGCCGGCCGGCCGTTTAGTAAGCGAGACTACTCACTGCTATTGCTAATGACCGATATCCTCAAAAACGGCCTGACCTATATGGAGGAATGGAACACCTCGGCACCGCGAGCGGTGGACGCGATGTTGCAACTGCTTTTGGCGAGCGGGCAGGTGCAGGAATCTGTCATCGATGCGGCGCTTAAGACGATGGCCTGGCACGAGAACGACTCCTATTACTGCATCGTTGCCGTGCCCACCAATCCTGTTTACCCCTCGGGGCTGCTGACGGCAACCGCCAAGCGGGTCGCCGCACAGATCAGCCAGATGATCTATACCGTTTACCAGAACATCATCGTCTTTGTGATCAATGCCGATCAGAGTACGGTCGCCCAGGACGATATCCTCGAGTTGATGGTAGCCCAGCTGGCGCATTTGGAGACGAGCATTGGAGTAAGTAATATCTTTGACGGCTTTCATGCCCTGAAGCAGCATTTTGAGCTGGCACTGGCTGCCCAAAAAATGGGCACCGACGCCGACTTGGCCAGCGGGACGGTGCACCCCTATCACCGCTTTGAGGCCCATTTTATGGAGTTTTTGATCCAGACCTGCAGCGAGTCCGTCTCCCTGGAGGCGATAATCCCGCGTGGGCTGGTGCAACTCAACCGCTATGACCGAAAATACGGCACCGATCTGGTGCATATTCTGGCCGTCTTCCTGCGCCACGACATGCGAATCGCTTCGGCAGCGCGCGAGCTCTACCTCCATCGCAATACGCTGACCAGCAAAGTTGCTCAGATCCGCTTTCTTACGCGAATGGATTTTGAGAACGACCCCGAGGTGCGTTTGACCTTGATGGTCTCGCTACGAATGTTGGGCGAACTGTAACCGCTGCGGCGACGGGGCGGTGGCTGCTGTCAATGCTGCGTCCTGCTCCATAGCCACCCCATTGTCTCCACCACTCAGCTGCGCATTCGTCCCGGTCGCGTTGCGGCTTCTACCAGAATGCACCGCCGCTTCTGGACTAAACGCACAGGATCATTGGGCGCACTTGTACATCGTGCACTTCATATCTGTCGCAGGTCGCCAAACGCGCTTTTGTGCTGCAAAATGGAGCCATGGCTGCAAGCACTGGGATTTTTGCGATTTCTACGGATTCCCGCGCCTGCCAAACAGACCAGGGAGCGAGTATGACCAACAAGCTGCGCGAAGCGCTGGATAACGGGGAGTTCGCCATCACCTGCGAGGTGATTCCCGGGCGCGGAGCCGCTGAGCCGGCGCAGATCAGGGAGTTTGAGGAAGCCCGCCAGGTCTGGAGCACCGGGCGCGTGCATGCCATTTCCCTGACCGACAATCCCAGCGGCAACCCGGCACTTCTGGCCGACGCCTTTGGCCGCGACCTGCACGACCAGGGCATCACGCCACTGGTCCATTTTACCTGTAAGGACCGCAACCGCAATCAGATGCATAGCCAATTTTATACCTTGCAGCGCCAGGGCATCGAGAACCTGCTGGTGATGACCGGTGATTATCCTACCGGCGGTTGGGAGGGCAGGGCACGGCCGGTCTTTGACCTCGACCCGATACAGACCATGGCAATGATAGAGGAGATGAACGAGGGGCTGGTGCAAAAGACCGCAAAAGGTGAGCTGCGCGAGCAGCCGGCGAACTTCTTTGCCGGCGTCGTGGTCAATCCCTTTAAATACACCGAGGCCGAGGCCCTTAATCAGTACTGGAAGCTGGAGAAAAAGATCGTCTCCGGCGCCCGCTACGTCATCACCCAACTGGGATACGATGCCCGTAAGATGCGCGAG
>JAISMZ010000151.1 GCA_031276475.1 Coriobacteriales bacterium | reverse complement strand
TCAGTCGTCCTTCCTCATCCACATGCAGCACCGGCTTGATGTTTAACAGCGTCGCGGCGATGGCCACGCCCTTGGAGAGTCGGCCGCCGCGCTGCAGATAGGAAAGGTCGTCAACGGTGAACCAGTGCGCGAAGCGTTGGCGGTTGGCCTCGGCCCAGGCGGCAACCTGGTCGACACTGTCGCCGGCCTCACGCTTGCGGCAGGCCTCTATCACCAGCAACCCCTGGCCCAGCGCCGCTCCCAGGGAGTCTACGCAATAGAGCTTGCGATCGGGAAAGTCGGCGTCGCGCAGACTGTAGAGAAAGCGGCTGGTGTTCTCGTAGGTGCCGGAGAGGGCCGAGTCAAAGCCGATGTAGATCGCGTCCTGGCCGGATTCCAGCACCCCGCGGACTATGGCCTCAACCTCGGTCAGGCTGGGTAGCGAGGTGGTGATCACCTTGCCCTCGCGCAGCATCGTATAAAACTGCTTGAGGTCGGTGATGCTGCCTTTGATGTAGGAGCGATGAACCTCGCCGTCGATGTTAAAAACCAGGCCGAAGACATGCAGACCGTAGTGCTCGATGGTCGCCTCGGGCAGATTTGCGGATGAATCGGTGATGATGGCAAAGGGCATAGCCGGCTCCTGGTGTCTGTGAAATTGCGGTTGTAGCAGTGCCGCGCGTTGGCGCTGTGTTTGGGCACCGATACCATGATAGCAAAAAACTCCCTCCGTGGCGAATACGGAACCGCCGGGGCGCTCACCTGGCCCGCGTAAGTGCCTCCAGGCGGGCCTGTAGCTCCTCGGCGGGAAGCGCGACTTCGAGAAGTTTGTGGCGCGCGGTCTGGCCGCGGCGTATCTGAATTGCGCTTTTGGGAACGTTTAGCTGCTTAGCCAACAGCTTGATAATCGCGGCGTTGGCCGCTCCGCCTTCAGCTGCGGCCGTCACGCGCACCGCCAGTTGGCGCTCGGTAGCAGGGGTTGAGGGCAGGGGGTCTGAGCTCGCGGCAGGCAACCAGCCCGTAACCGCATTGGAACTGGCGCGTGGAGTAACCCGTATCGTCAGCGTACTCAGTCGATCTCCTCGATATCGAGGTCGTCATCCGCTATGTCGTTAGAGAGCAGCGCCGGGGATCTGTCAGCGGCGGAGGCGGGGGCGAGTGTGGCATCCGGCTCGCCTGCGCCATACGGCGCAGCGACAGCTGAACCGTCGGGTACGGCAGGGGCGGGCGTGGCGGACACGGCGCGGGCGGGAGCGGGGGCGGCAGGGGTGGGATCCGGCTGCGCCACCGCGGCGACTGCTGCGTCATTGTCCGCAAGCATTGCGGCAGCGTGATCCGTCGCGGCAGCTGGCTCCAGCTGTTGCGCTTCTCTACCCGGCATGACCTTGTTGGCGTCGGCCTGAAAATGGTCGAGCAGCGAGAGATACTCGGTGCGAAAACGCTCACAGGACTTGCGCAGCCTGTCCGCCTCGTCAAGGATCCGCTGCTTTTCGGCCAGGGCATCACGAACGATGTCGCGGCCGCGCGTCTCGGCGTCGCGATAGACCTTCTCGGCTTCCTGTCGCGCCTCCTCCTTTAACGCGTCAGCGCTACGCTGGGCGGCAATGAAGGCTCGTGAGATCTGATCCTCAGTGACTCCCGACGTCGATGCGGCGGGAGCGGCGGCTGCCTGACGGGCAGCAGCCTGGGCTTTTTGCTCAGCTGCCGTAACCCGAGCATCGGCAGCCTCTATGCGGGTTCGCGCCTCACTCAGCGCGTGATTCATGGTGTCAACTTCCACAGCCAGCCGCTCAAGGAAGATATCAACCTCCTGAGGGTCGTAGCCGTGGCGTGCGGTGCCAAAGCTCTGCTGCTGGATTTCCGTCGCGGAGATAGCCATCGTCCGTCCTTTCGTCGCTTATCCATACGCTGCACAAAACCACCACGTCAACTCAACGCGGCAGCTGTTATTACCGTCCGCCTTAATGGTAGCACATCATCAGGCCAAAAACCTGACCAACGCCTGACCGACAATCTGCAAAACAATCAGGGCCACAAAGGCCGAGAAATCCATGCCGCCCATCGGCGGGATAAAACGCCTGAAGATCTTTACGTAGGGCTCCACCAGGCTGTTCAGCACGGTGTAGGCGTCGTTGAGAAAGCCACGGCTGTGGTCAAACCAACTCATCAGCGCCCAGATGAAGACCAGCAGCGAATAGAGATTCAGCAACGAGCCGAGAATTACTGCTATCATGATAGCTCCTTAGCGCGGGCAGTGGCGGCCGAGGCGGCCTCACAAACGATGCGCGCAAAGTCGTTTCGGGCAAAGGACTCCAAGGCTGCCTGAGTGGTACCACCGGGGCTGGCAACGGCCGTCATCAACTCATCGGGGGACTGCTCAGTAATCTGAAGATAGCGGGCCGCTCCAAAAAGGGTTTGAACGCTGAGCATCTGCGCCTGAGCTGCCGGCAGGCCGGCCGACTCGCCAAAGCGGGCCAGCTCCCGACAAAGCAGCGCAAAGTAGGCGGGACCAGAACCGCTGATCGCCGTGGCACCGTCAATCAGCTCCTCGGCGATGATCACCGCCTCGCCCATGCAGGCAAACAGATCCCGGGCCAGTTCGGTCTCGTCAGGTGGCGTGGCGGGCGTGGCAGCGACAGCACTCATTCCCGCACCCACCAAAAGCGCGATATTGGGCATCACGCGCACGACGGCAACGTTAAAGAACAGCTCATGCAAAACGGCCACGGGAACACCTGCGGCTATGGAGATCACGCGCTTTGGCGCACGCTGCGGACGGGCCGCCCAGCAGGCTGCCAGCTGGGCGGCAACCTCGCGCAGAATCTGCGGCTTAACGGCTAAAATGACGGTATCGAGCGCTGCCAGCCCCTCAACATCTGCGTGAGTCACAATGCCGTAGCGCTCGCTCAGGCGGGCGCGTCTGTGCTCGCGCGGCGCGACCGCGCTTATCTGCTCGGGGGAAAAGCTCGCGCCCTCCACCAGGGCGGCGATAATCGCCTCGCCCATTTTACCGGCACCGACGACGGCGATCTGCCCAAGCCTGAACGCGAGATCCGAAGAGGCGCCGGGCATCAGACGACACCTCTTGCCACCAACAGCTCGTGTTCCTCGGCAGTCAGAGCACTGCCCACGCTGATCGCGTAGACGCGGTTGGCGGGCGTCTCCACCTGTCCACCGAGCACGCTGGCCGCGCCAAAGGAGAAGTCCAGTATCCGCTTGGCCAACTCCGGTCGCGTGTTGCGCAAATCGATGGCCACGGCGTGCCCTTCCTTAAGAGCCTCGGCGACCTTCTCGGCATCCGAATAGGTGGCCGGCCGCACCAGCACCAGCTGACGAAACGACTGAACCGGAAAGTTGCCCGTGGTACCGCGAGCCCGCACCTGCCCGGAGCGGCTGGCGTAAAACTCCGGCGTGTCACCGCGCAGCTCCGTTGGCTCCGAGCCGTAAGGCGCTGTTGCCACCCGCACCGAGCCCGAGCCGGCAAAGCCGCCTGCAGAGGCTCTGACCGAGGATGCGGCGGCGCTAAAGGGCAAAGCTGTGGAGGAGGACGGGGCGCGACTGACCGGACGACGATAGGCACCGGCGCGAGCGGATTGCTGCAGCTCAGCGACTCCCTGCGAGCGCAGATCGCTTTGCGAGATCAGGGGCGGGTGGTCATCCAGCTTGTAGCTTGAACGCGCAGCTCCGAGGGCCGGCTGATAGCCGTCCTCCTCCACAAACTGAGCATCATTGGCATAATCGGTCGCGGAATCGCCCTCGTAGCCGTCCCGGTAATCATCATACTCGTCGTAGTCATAGGCTTCGTTATCCCGACCCTGCCGGCCGGAGCCCAGCCCGCTCAGCTTATCTTTGACGTTGTCCAAAAAACCCATGGTGCTTCCCTTCATCATTGCCAGATACGGCGCCCGATACGCACCAGCGTGGCGCCGTTTGCTATCGCTGCCGGAAAATCCTCCGACATGCCCATCGAGAGTACGCTTAAGCAGACATTGCTCGCGGTGCCACCGCCCGCCAGGCGTTCACGCAGCTCGCGCAGGCCGGCAAAGGTAGCGGCGGCAGCGCGGGCGTCACCCTGGGGCGCCATCGTCATCAGCCCGCGGACGAAGACGCCCTGCAACTCGCTCGCGCGCTTCAGCAGCTCGCCTGCCGCCGTCGGTGACACGCCGTCTTTGCTCGCCTCACCCGAGACGTTTATCTCAATCAGCAGCTCCTGTACCACGCCGAGCCGTTGCGCCTGCGCACCGATCGCCTGAAGCGCCCGCTCGGAGGCCACGGAATGGATCAGCGCCGCCCGCCCGACTATCTGCTTCAGCTTGTTGGTCTGGATGCGGCCGATGAAGTGCCATCGCGCTTGCGGATATATCGCCTGCTTCTCTACAAACTGCGCCGCGCGGTTCTCGCCAAAGTCGCTTACCCCCACCGCACGAGCCGCGGCCACCTCCGCTGCGCCGACGGTCTTGCTCACCGCTACCAGACGCACCTCGCTCGCATCACGTCCGGCAGTCGCGCAGGCAGCCGCAATCTCGCCGCGCACGGCGGCCACGTCAGCCTCGATCCTGGCCTGCAGCGACGGGGAAGGCTCTGTAGGGAGACTAGAAGCCTCGCTTGAGGAAATCTGGTATGTAGTCATCGTCAAAGCCGCTCTGCTGGGTTTGGGGTCGGTTACGCGGCGTCGGTGAGATTGCCGGTTCGCTGGCGGGCTGCTGCGAAAAGCTGCTCGGCGCAAAGCTATCAAAGTCCAGGGAGCCCTGGGCGTTGGCGTCGTCAAAACCTGTGGCGATGACGGTCACTCGCACCTGGTCTTCGAGGGTGTCATCGATGACCGACCCAAAGATGATGATCGCATCGGGGTCGGCGGCTTCAGTAACGGTGTCAGCGGCCTCGGAGACCTCTATCAGCCCCATGTCAGAGGCACCTGTCACCGAGACCAGGATGCGGTTGGCGCCAACTATCGAGGACTCCAAAAGCGTTGAGGAGATGGCCTGGGTGGCGGCCTCCACGGCACGGTTTTCACCGGAGGCGGTGCCGATGCCCATCATCGCGGTGCCGGCGTCCTTCATCACGGTGCGCACATCGTTAAAGTCGAGGTTGATAAGACCGGGGATGGTGATCAGATCGGTGATCCCCTGGGTGCCCTGGCGCAAGATGTCGTCGGCCTTGCGAAAGGCGTCAAGCATCGTGGTCTTCTTCTCAACGATCTGCAGCAGCCGGTCGTTGGGGATGACGATCAGCGTATCTACCTTGCTGGCCAACAGGGCGATGCCGTCCTCGGCCTGCATCCGCCGTTTGCGACCCTCAAAGCTGAAGGGCTTGGTAACCACGCCGACGGTTAGGGCGTTGATGTCGTCACGGGCGATCTCGGCCACTATCGGAGCGGCGCCGGTACCCGTACCACCGCCCTCGCCGGCGGTAACAAAGACCATGTCGGCATCGGCCAGGGCCGCGCGGATCTCCTCGCGGCTCTCCTCAGCCGCCTGCGCCCCAATCTCGGGATTGGCACCGGCGCCCAGGCCACGCGTCAGGTCGTTGCCGATGTGCACCGTCAGGTCGGCGTCGCTCATCAACAGGGCCTGCTGGTCGGTGTTGATGGCGATGAACTCCACGCCCTTGATGCCGGCCTCGACCATCCGGTTGACGGCGTTTGTACCGCCGCCACCGACTCCTACTACCTTGATGATGGCCAGGTGTTCACTTGAGTTGTAATCAGACATAGTACCCTCCGGCGACTGTCAATAAGTTAAGGAAACACCGATCGATGCCTGCGCGTCAGATTGTGAGTCAATGTGCCCCGGATTCGTTTGGGCGGACGACGCCACTACTTGCAGTAATGGCGTTGTTCGCCCGGACGGATGTGGGGCACCTTGGCCGGAATATGGCGTGCAATGACTGATCGGCATCTCCTAATGCTACGTTTTGCGTCGCTTCTCCAAAAAACGGGGTTTACACAGTTGTAAATGGTCAGTAAGAATAGTATCAGAGAAGCAGCGTTGGTCAATAGAGGAACAGCTAATTCTATACAATTCCTTCGGAGAAATGCCCCGGAAGCGCCCCGAAGTGGTTGACGAGTAGCCAAAAAGCGGCTGAGAGGCCGTTGGAAGGCAGCTGTAGAGCTGCCGGCAAGTTGCTGGGGCGACACAGAGGTGAGAACACCCATCCCCATCCCCCCACGGCACCCCCAACACAGAAGGCCGCAGTGTGCTAAACTCTGAACTTCGCTGTGGGGCATCGTCCAATGGCAGGACTCTGGTTTTTGGTGCCAGCTATGTAGGTTCGAATCCTGCTGCCCCAGCCATTTTCATTGCCGACAAACCCGCAGCAGCAGAATTTGAAGCCTGACAAGGGGCGGGCGGGACATGGCGACGGAGGGGGAATAAATCGGTGCCTCCCTGGTGCCGGCTCACACAGTTATGGCGACTTCTGGCTGAAAGACAGGCTCGTGTCGGGATTTCAGGAGTTATTGCTAAAAATTCACGGTTGTGTACCCAAATCAGCCGGTTTTGCGGGAATTTGCAGGGGTTATCGCGGGTGTGTGGTCAGTTTT
>JAISMZ010000114.1 GCA_031276475.1 Coriobacteriales bacterium | reverse complement strand
TCGTCCGCGGCCCCTGTGCCGTCAGCCCCTGTGTCGTCAGCCTCTGTGCCGTCCGCAGCCCCTGTGTCGTCAGCCTCTGTGCCGTCCGCAGCCCCTGTGTCGTCAGCCCCTGTGTCGTCAGCCCCTGTGTCGTCCCCCGCAACCGCTGCTTGCCGCCTGCGGGCACGGATGCGGGCAAAGACGAACGCGGCCAGCGCGGCCACGGCGGCGGCGCCCACAGCAATAAGCGCCGGGATTGGCAACCCGAGCAGAGCCCCATCTGCCGTACTGCCCACACCGCCGCCCACAGGGTTTAAGGCGTCAGGCAGCGCGGCGACGCTCAAGGCGGACAGGTCGTCGGCAGAGACGGCCCAGGTGGAGCAATGGTCAATCTCAAAGGCGATATAGCCGCTTTCTACGCTCAGGCCGTCCAGGCGTTTGACGAACGTGCCCGCCTGCTCGTCGTAGAGGTAAAGGCTCAATGCCTGGCCTTCTCTCAGATACGCAGGCGCGGCCACGTAGATTACCGCCGGGGCGGGCAGAGAGCCAAAGTGGGCAAAGTCTAACACCAGGGTCTTGTCGGAGCCTTCAAGCAGGCTGGCTACCAGCCCCGTACCCCTGGCAGAGACAGTGATGCCCAGATCCAGCTCGCCGGCCGTCGCCAGGGCGGTGCTGTCCAGTGCGGCACCCTGAAAGGTCCAGGAGTAGTCGGGGTGATCCACCGTGCCGCCGTACCAAAGGGTCATTTCTTCGTCTGTGCCGGCCACAAAGGAAAGCTTCGCGGCGGCGTCTGTGCCTGCGCGCATCGGTACCAGATGGACGATCCAGCCGTTCATGTCCACTACGGTCTCTGCTCCTGCACCCGCCGCGGCGTCGGGGCTGGCCTGTGCGACGCCTGCATCTGTGGCACTTACAGCACCGGGGCTGTATCCGCTGCCCACGCTGTCCTGGGACGTGCCCGCAGCACCCTGAGAGTCGCCCGTCGAGGTATTGGTACTGTTAGTGTTATTGGTGTTATTGGTCGTGCCGCTGCTACCGCCGCTCGCACCGTTGCCGCTGCCGCCGCCCCCGCTCACCGTGACGCTGATGCTCGTTGAGCCGGACGAGAACTGGCGCAACGAGGCCGTAAGCGTAAGCGTGCAGGAGCCTTCGCCCACAGCCGTGATGCTCAGCGCGCCGCCGGAATAGCTGGCCGTTGCCACGCCGCCATTGGAGGAGGACACCGCGACATCCGGATAGTAGGTGGAATAGCCCTGCCCTGCACAGACGCACTGGCCGTTGGCATCCAGACAGCCCTTGTCGCCACAGCTTTGCGGGCATTCGGCCATGCCGCAGCCCTGGGTCTGCTCGTCGGAGGCGGGATTAAGCGTTACCGAGACACTGGTGGACTGCCCGGGTGTAAGGCTCACCGAGGCCGCGCCGACCGAGATGCCCACCGTACCGCGGTTGAAGTAGGCGTGAGCCAGGCTGGCTGGCGTCAGAAGCAGGGCAGCTACACAGAGCGCGGCCAGCAGCGCGGCCGGCGCCCCGTGCAGCGGCGGGAGCGGCGCCCCGTGCGGCTTCGCGGCCGGCGCTCCGTGTGACCGCACGGTTGGTGCCCCGTGCGGATTCGCGCGGGCTACGACCGGTATCATCTTCGTTCGCATCAACAACTGCCTCTCATCCAAAGACTATCCGTTGCTTCAAATATTTGCGCCGTCGGAGGTGACAGAGCACAAAAAAGGGCATGGTGTCATGCCCTTGCAAAAAACTCAGTCTTTCAGTTCTTCCAGATCCTCCATCAGCTCGTCTATGGAGGGAAGGTCGCAAAGGCTGATCTCGCTTGTAAAGCCCTCGGATACCCAGCCTGCCTGCATCTCTGCCACAGCCTCCTTCCTGCGCCGGCGGTGCACAACACAGGCAGCTGCCGCCGCACAAAGCACTGCGGCGGTCGCGCAGGCGCTCAACAGCCAAGGCAGGGAGGGAAAACTGCCCTTGTCCAAGGCCGCGACACCAGCATCAAATGATGCAGGCATCGCGCCAGACGCCACAGATGCTGCGGCTGTCGCATCTGTGACCAAGGCGGGCGCAGCCGCTGCAGGCACAGACGAAGTAGCCACCGGAACAGACGCGGGCGTAGCGACAGGGGCGGGCAAGGCAACCGTCGCGGGCAGTGACGAACCGCCAAAAAGCACCAATCCCGCACAGTGCGTAAGGGGGATGCTGACGTAGCCGCCCTGAACCGCAAGCTCCTTTTGCTCCAACTCGTAGGCGCCGCTGAGCTCGTCTCTGCGATAAAGAGAAAGCGCCTCTGCCGTACCCAGCGAAGCAGGCAGGGCGATTCGCAGGGTCGCGGGCGCGGGCAGGTTACCGTTGTGCTTAAAGCTCAGCTCCAGGGCATCAATCGCATCACCATCAAGCGCCAGGGGCAAAAGCGCTATGCCCAAATCCAACGGCGGCAACCCCGCCGCCCGAAGGCGATCCAGCTCAAGACCGTTAAAGGTCCAGGTGTAGGCCGGATGCTCTGCGTCGTTGCCTGCCCAGAAGGTAATGTCTTCATCGGTGCCGGCAACAGCTGCCAGCCGCGCGGAGACCAAAGCAGCGGGGTCATCCTCTGATGCTCCCGCCGCCCAGGAGAGCTGCGGTGCGCCAAGCAAAGACGCGCAGAACACAAGCAGCGCAACAAGGCAGACCAAGGCGGCCGACATCGCTGTCAGCCGCCTTTTCTGCATAAAGTGTTGAGCCGTGCTGATTCTCATGCCACGCCCTGCTGCACGCCCGCCTTGCGACGGCCCAGGAAGAACGCACCCGCAAAGAAGCCTGCCGCCAGCAAGGCAATGCCCAGCAGCGCCATCAGTACAAGGTCAAAGGTGTCAAGCACGATACCGGCAGGCTGTAGGGCGGCCGCGGCCGCTAACGGAACGTCTGCGTCCGCCAGCGTCTCGGTGCCCACTGCAGAAGGCACGTTGCGTGAGGGGACGGAGGGCGTGCTGCTCGCATCTGCCGTCCGCGCATTGTCGTCTGTGTCTGCGGCATTGCTGCCAGTAGCGCCTGCCGTGTTGCCGTAGTAGTAATAATTGGCGGGCGGGTTGGCGGGCGGGTTGGCAGTGGTGGTGCTGTTGGTGGTCGTGTTGTTGGTGGTGTTGTTCGTCGTGTTGTTGTTGGTGGTGGTATTGTTTGCCGGCGTGTCCTGGTTGCCCGTACCGCCTTTGTCTGCGGTATCCGCCACCACAAGTGTCAGATCGGTACTGCCGCCGATGAACGCCGCCTTAAAGACATAGCTGCCGGGTGCCAAAGTCTTAAGATAGGCCTCCGTAAAGGTGATGACGGTGCTGCCCGATGCCAGGGTGTAGGCCGTCGCAGGCAGCGCGCTGCCGCCAAAGCTCAGGCCGATGAACTCGTTCAGGGGCGCGTCTATACGGAAGGTGACCGTCCCCGTGCCGGTATAGTCGCCCGGCGTGGTGATGACGGTGGGGGCGGTGGGAGCGGTGATGGGCGGAAAGCTGTCCTCAACGACAGGGGAGTCATAGGCGACGATCTTTAAGTCGAGCAGCTCGCCTGCCTCGGCCTCGTCGGCATAGATGGTGATGGTGCCGTCGCCGTTATCCACAGCGTAGTACCCTCCAAAGTGGTCGCTTGTGGCGCCCTGCCCGTAGTCCTCCTTCTCGGTGCCGTTAAAGTAGCCCGTGACCAGCGCCGCAAAACCCTTGGCATCGAGGTGCAGGTAGTCATGGAAGTGCGTGACGAGGTTGCCGCCGTAGGAGTTAAGCGCGCCTGCGGGCTGGCCGTTTACGGTAAAGAGCATATGCACCATGCCGCGCGTTGCGCTGGCCGGAACGTTGATCGCCACCTTCACCGCTGCCGGGGCATCGGCGCTGCCGGCCACAGGGGTAGAGGAGAGCTTCACGCCGTTGGCGACAAAGAGCTTTTCAATCGTGGGGAACGTGACCGCAACGCCACTGGCAGTGCCTGTGGCAAGCCCTGCCACCGCCTCCGACTTGGGCGCGAGACGCAATTCGCCGGAGAAGGGCGCATAGGCAATATGCAGGCGCATCCGAAGCGCCGTGCCGCCCCCTACAACCGCCACCTCGGCAGGCGTGGTGGTAAGCGGGTTGCCGGGGTTTCCTATCCACATGGTCAAGCTGTTGATAAGGGCTTGGGCATCGGTCAGGACAACCGGCTTGTCAAAGGGTATCTCAACGAGCACGTACTGGTCATCGGTAAGGTCATTGCCCGATGTCTTGGGAGCACCCGCGTGGTTGGTGGAGACCTTCACATTCCCTGCGACCTTTGCAGGCAGATCGTCGCCAGGCTCCGGGTCGGGATCAGGGTTGCCGCCGCCCGCCTCCACAACAACGGTGAGAACAAGCGGAAGCGTCCAACGCGTCTTCATATAGGGTTTAAAGCCACTGTCTGCAGATACCATCTGCTCGTTGGTGAAGAAGCCCTCAACAGCCACCTGGGTGGTGCCGGGCGCAAGGCCGCTCACGGTGAGCGTGCCGCCCTCAAGCTTTGCTGTTGCAACGGAGCTGTCCGGTGCCCCCACAGAGGCTCCCTTTATCTGCTCGATGCCGAGAGCGACGGGGT
>JAISMZ010000045.1 GCA_031276475.1 Coriobacteriales bacterium | reverse complement strand
GCCTGCGCAGGGGCAGGAGATTTTTTCTTCTCTGTCATAACGCAAAACCACCGTTCTTACGAAATTGTGGCGCCAGGCCGCCGTCGGCCAAAAGCGTGGCCATCACTGGGGGCAGCGGCGCAAAGGGGATCTGAGCGCCGCTGCTGAGGTTGCGCAGAACGCCGGCCTGCAGGTCGAGTTCCAAGTCGTCACCATCAGAGATTCCAGAGGTGTCGGCCTGCACCACCGGCAGCCCGGTATTTATCGCGTTGCGAAAGAATATTCGCGCAAAGCTGCTGGCAACAACGGCTTGGGTATTGGAATTTATCAGTACCAGCGGCGCCTGCTCGCGCGACGAGCCACAGCCAAAGTTGCTGCCGGCCACAAGAATGCCGCCCGCGGGCGAGACCTTGGCATAATAGTCGGGGTCGAGCTCCTCCATGGCGTGATGGGCCATCTCGGTCAGGTCGTAGCTCTTGAAATTATACTAGCCGGAGATGATGTAGTCGGTGTTGATGTCGTCTCCGAACTTGAATGCCTTTGCCTTGATGCTCATCGTTTTTCCTCGGGTCTCGGTTGCGTGGCCTTTGTCCAGCGCATTCACAGATACTGCCTCGGGTCGGTTATCCGGCCCTCAATCATCGAGGCGGCCACGGTAGCGGGACTGCCCAGATAGATCAAAGCGTTGGAGTTACCCATCCGGCCCTTAAAGTTGCGGTTAGCGGTGGAGATCACGTTCTCACCGTCGGCCGGCACACCGTTATGGGTGCCCACGCAGGGCCCACAACCCGGCGTAACAACGCTGGCGCCGGCCGCAACCAGCGTCTGGATGTAGCCGGCGTCTATCGCGTCAAGGTAGATATCGCGAGAAGCCGGGGCAACCACCAGGCGGCTGTCCGGATGGACGCGATGCCCCTGCAGAACAGCAGCGGCAATGGCCAGATCCTCCAGCCGGCCGTTCGTGCAGGTGCCGATATAGCCCTCGGCCACCGGCAGGCCGGCCAGCTCGCCCACCGCAACCACATTGCCAACAGCATGCGGTTTGGCGATCTGCGGCTCAATCGTGTCGCAATCGATCTTTATCACCTGGGCGTAAGCGGCGTCTGAGTCGGACGTAACTGCGCGGGGCTCGCGGGCCAAAGGCTCGCCGTTGCGCGCAGCCCGCTGTTCAAAGAAGGCCAGGGTCTTCTCGTCAGCTTGCATCAGGCCGGCCTTGGCACCAACCTCGATAGCCATGTTAGAGATGGTCATTCGAGCGTCCACACTGAGGCGATCGATGACCGGGCCGGAGAACTCCAATGCCTGGTAGGTCGCGCCGTCCACGCCGATCAACCCGGCCAGGTAGAGGATCAGATCCTTGGAGAAGACGCCCCGGGGCAAGGTGCCGTCCCCGTCCCCACCAAAAAGCACAACATGGATGGTCTCCGGCACCCTGAACCAGAGCTTACCGGCAACCATCGCCGCCGCACCGTCGGTGGAGCCAATTCCTGTGGAGAAGACATTCAAGGCCCCATAGGTGCAGGTATGCGAGTCGCAACCGACCACCAGATCGCCACAGACGATGCGCCCGCTTTCGGGGAGCAGCTGATGGCAGACACCGCAGCCCCAGTCGTAGACGCGAATGCCGGTCTGCTTGCCAAAGGCGCGCATCTTGGCATGGATGGCGCTGACCCCTTCAAGAGGTGAGGGGCAGCTGTGATCCATCACCATGGCGACCTTCTCAGGGTCAAAGACCTGCTCGGCACCCATCGAGGCGATGGCGTCGATGGCCAGGGCCGAGGTGCCGTCCTGGCTGAACACAAAATCGATATCAGCGATAACTATATCACCGGCACGGGCATCCGCACCGCAGTGTGCGGAGAATATCTTCTCCGAAATGGTCTTGCCTGCTATTGATCTCACCTCATTGATTCGTCTGTCATCAACAGGGATTCCGTCAGGCGTTTTGCGCCGGAAATCCCGCAGACTCTAATTGTACCATAAAATCGCTGTTCAGGCACTGTCCGCCGTACGTCAGGCTGGGCGGGTGCTCAACAGCGGCCTGAACTGTAGCCTGTTGCAAGCCTCCGCATGCACGAAGGCCCGGCAAGAGCCACCTTGCTGGAATACGGTTTTTGTGGAGAAGACGTTGTGCTCACAGCCGCCATTCTCGACGCGCGCGACCTGGCCTTCCTGGGAAGGCACCGATAAAATCAACTCGCGTGAGGTGCTGGCTGCTAATTTTTTCCGTTTGTGCGCTGGAGTGCACTGGTTTTGCGAGTTATTGCTAAAAATTGACGCTTGCGTGCAGTCTATTTTGAGTTGCGCGCCGTTGGCAGGCTAAATTCGTCCGTCTGCCTCCAGTAATTGATCATAAACCCGCAGTGACCCCTGCAAAACCCCACAAAATCGGCTGATTTGGGTACACAACCGTGAATTTTTAGCAATAACTCCTGAAATCCCGACAGAAGCCTGTGTTTCAGCCAGAAGTCGCCCTCTCTGTGCAAGCTGGTGTTTCCCTGGGGCGCGTTTCTACCTGAACTTCATCATATCCGTTAAACAATGGGTCGGCTGCACAGGCGCCATGGGTATCTATTACCAGCCGGGTGCTATGACGAAGCCGCGCTTGAGCAGCTCATAGTCTTTTCCAATGGGGAGTGCAGCAACACCTTGCCGATCCGGCAGAGCCTGCCACAAGGAGAGCGTTTGGTGTTACTCAACAAGGCTGCCATAGAGCAGTTGAGCTCATTGTTTGGCGGCAGGCGGATAAGGCGGCTTAAGTCAAACTCAACGAAGGCTGGATGTGTGAAGACTGCCCTCTTCGGCACGAATCCGTCCTTTTCGGTGATCATGTCAGGATACTCCCGGACAAATTTCGTGCGCAATCACTGGCTTGCTGGCTCGGCACCGATACTTGAACCGGTGTGGGCAGTGGTGTATATTTATACAAAATACCAGAACCGAGGAATATGGACGCAAAAATGACCGAGAAGATTGCGCACTCCATCCATACTGAGAGATTCCTACGGCGCGGCGCACGGGGGCATCAATGAACACCAGGAGGTTTTTCGGTCGAGCCCTGAAGGAATTGCTTGCCTCCCGTTCAATCGACGAGATCACGGTTCATGAGATCGTTGTCCACAGCGGCTTGAGCAAATCCTCCTTTTACAATCATTTCACGGACAAATATGACCTGGTTACCTGGATGCACCTGGAGGATGTCTGTTCGCTTCCTTTTAAGATGCTCGAAGAAGAGAAAAGCTACCGTGAGATACTTGACGTCTTACTCCAGGCGCACAAGGACAACCGGCTTCTCTCGGTTAACGCCCTTCGTTCCCGTGACTACAACTCCCTGAAAGGCTATCTGTACAAACTGACCCTCGATTTCAATCTGCGTTATTACGAGCTTCATGGTGCTGATTTGGATGATTGGGAGACCAGGGAACTGATAGCGATCCAATCAAAGGGCTGCACGGCCTGTGTTATCAGGTGGATCAAACGAGAATGCGACACCCCTGTGGAGCGGATCGCCGACATCATTTTCCGCTCAGCGCCCGCGGAGCTGCGGGCTTGTCTGCGTTAATCCCGCTCTTAATCTGTACGACTCGAGCGCGATGTCCATATATGGACATCGGTTACTCTTTGCCTATTCCCAGGCGTTAGATCCTCGCGTTAATCTGTTACTGACATCCCGGGATCTATCGCATCGTTGTTCTTGCGGCAAGCCGTATCTGCGCAAGGCGCTTTTGGCTATACCTTGTCGCATATATGCATAAGAGGATTATGAAGGGAGTAACAGCTATGGCAAGTGCAGAAAAGGTCACCTACACAATCTGTCAGGGCGCTGGATGCCACGAACAGTGCGTGCTTAAGGTGGTATCCAAAGATGGTAAGGTCGTACGCACGGAGCGTCCGATCTTCAAAGGCTCCAAAAAAGACCTGGCATCACTTTGTCAAAAGGGCATCTGTGCCGGCAAGCTCAACTATGTTCCCGAACGGTTGCTCTACCCGCTAAAGCGCGTTGGCAAGCGCGGCGAAGGCAAGTTCGAGCGCATCCCCTGGGATCAGGCGCTTGAGGAGATCGGCCAGAAGCTAAGGGATATCAGAGCCAAATATGGTGACGCATCGTTGGTGGTCAACGCATTTCCCTGCGGATTGCCTCTGAATATGCATGGTTCCTTAACCATGGCCCTTTGCTACCGGTTCATGAATCTCAGCGGGGCCTCGTTTTGGCAACCGCCGTTGGATATGGAAGGATTCCAGAGTAATCTGGTAGATTTTGGCAACATGAACCTCGCGATGCAGATGAATTCTTCTTATTGGTCGCGCCATCGTCCAAACTATGTCCTGATCTGGGGTGGGAATCCCATCGGTTGGGCACGAGCGGCCCACACTTCCAAGATGTTCATGGATATCCAGGAACAGGGAACAAAACTGGTTGACATTGGACTGATCTTTGATTCAACAGCCGCCAAATGCGACGAGTTCATAAACATAAACCCCGGCACCGACGCGGCACTGGCTCTGGCTATGGCCAACATCATCATCCAAGACAAGCGTTACGACATCGATTTTCTGAACACCTACACGGTAGCCCCCTTCCTGGTGCGTGTGGACAATGGCATGTTCCTGCGAAAGAGGGATATCGTAGCGGAAGCCGCGGTAGATGAGAGGCATGAGCGGGTTTGGGATTCGAGCAGCAATGGCTTTTATCTTAAAGACGCAACAGCGATAGCGGCTACAACCGCAGAGGGCAACAAGTATGTGGCCTGGGACGCGCAGGCGCAGGAGCCGGTGTTCATCGCCGCCCGTGATAACGATATGGAAGGCAAGACCCCCGACATCCATGCCGAGGTCGTCGTTGAGGGCATTGCCTGCAAAACGGCCTTCATCATGCTCAAGGAAAGCCTTGCCGGGTGGACGCCGGAGAAACAGGCAGAAACCACCGGTGTATCTGCGGAGACGTGCCGCCAGATCATTAACGACTATCTTGACAACAGTCCTTCTGGTCTCTTCACCTACTGGGGATTGCGGTATGTTAACGCTGGGCAAACGCTTAGGGCAATCAACCTGCTGGCCATCCTCAGCGGTAATCTGGGTCAGAAGAACGGTCGCCTGATAAACTGCGGCGATACCACAGGCTATACCGTACCTCTGGATGGTGAGATCTTCTTACCGGATGGTGACATCAGTAAGGTGAAAAGCCACCTCATTCATCTTACCGATTAAATGGATAGCCTAGAAAACCCAAAGCACCAGCAATACAAGGCCTACCTCTGCGCGTTCAGCAACCCGGTCTTAAACTTCCCTAACCGCCAGCTCTGGACTGAACAGATCCTCCCCAACTTTGAGCTGATCGTCGTAAACGAGATACGCGAAACCGATACCACTATATATGCCGACTACGTACTGCCTGAGGCGCCGGTAATGGAGCGCCTGGAACTTGCCTGTGCGCCCTATGACTGCATCGTATTGATGGAACCGGCTACACCTCCACAAGGTGAAGCGCGCAATTCGGCCGATCTCTGGAAGGGACTGGCAGATACCATCGGTATTGGTGAGTACTTTGACAAGACCGAAGAGGATTGGGCGCGGTTAAAACTTGAGAATCAGCCGCCGCCCCTGGCCAACGTCTCACCGCCGATAACCATGGAGCGTCTAAAGGAGGAGAAGATCATCGCCCTCGACCTGCCCGAGGATATCAACGACGAGGCCTGGGCGAGCATGAAGTTCAATACCTACTCAGGGCGCATTGAATTTTACTCCGAGGAACTCACGAACATAGGCTTTCCCATGGCAACATTCGAGCCGGCCTTTATCCATGACAAGGAAATGACCGAAGAATATCCGCTGCAGTTCTTCCCTGGCCGCTCGCGTTTCTTTATGCAGGGTCAGTTTACCGAGGTTTCAGAACTCAGGGAATTAGCTGGCAAGGTATCAACAGTAGCGCTCAATCCGCAGACTGCCGCTGAGAAAGGCATCAAGAAAGGTGACCTGATCGAGGTCTTCAACCACCGCGGCTCCTGTCAGGCTGTGGCGCATATCAGCCGTGCGTTCCCGCCTGGCGTGGCGCATATGTGGTATCCATATTCTGCCAAAGAGTACCTCAGCGATCCGCCTACGGCCCTCTCGCCCGCGATGGGTACCGCCGAGACGTGCGATCAGTACTCGACCTTCCTGGCAGATCTGAGGGTCAGAGAAGAGACGGAGCTCTTTGGCGTGCCTGAGCAGTTATTGCTGCCGGTGATGTCAAATTCAAATGAGAGCTATTGGGATGCACGTTGCGACGTCCGCAAGCTGTGAATGGAGGATGCTATGAAACCATCGATTCTGATAAACCTCAAGCGCTGCACCGGCTGCTGGACATGCGCCA
>JAISMZ010000007.1 GCA_031276475.1 Coriobacteriales bacterium | reverse complement strand
CACGACCGGCGAGAGCGTGGTAAAGGCCCCGGAGTCAAACTGCACATAGGCCTCCAGGGCGGTAACAGCACCGTCTTTAACCGCCGCCCGATAATGGCAGCGCGAGGGGTGGCGCTTGCTGGTGAACTCCATGTCCTCGCGGCGCCCAAAGATGACGCGCACGGCCGCGCCGTCGCCTGCCGGCGGGGCAGGGGTTTCGGCAGCGGGGGAGCCGGCGGCAGCGGGGGAGTCGCCGCCGGCTGCGGCAGCGGGGGAGACGGCCGTGGCAGCCGCGCCGCTCGCGCCACCGGCCGCGCCGTCCTCCTCCACAGCTAAAACAGCCGCCTTGTAAGCCGCCACCGCCACCTGGCAGGCCAGGATCGACGGATAGGCCTCCTTGCCGCCAAAGCCGCCGCCGGTGTAGTCCTGGGCGACCTGCAGCTGCTCGCAGGGCAGGCCCGTGGCCTTTTGCAGGGCGGCGAGGATGTAGTAGGGGCATTGCAGCGAGCCGTGAACGGCCAGCACGCCGTTGCGGTACTGGGCGATCATGCCCTGGGGCTCCAGATAGGCCTGCTCCTGGTAGCCGGTGGAGAAGTGCTCGTCGTAAACCTTGTCGGCAGCGGCAAAGGCACCGTCCACGTCGCCGCGGCCAAAGTGGTAGTCAAAAAAGACCGTTTCGGATTCGTCCGGGTCAAGCACCGCGGGCAGCGGCTCGTAGGCGACCTCGGTCGCGGCGGCCAGATTTGCGGCCTGCCGAGCGTCTGGCCCGACGATCATCGCCACGGCCTCGCCGATGTATTCCACGTACTCGGCGGCGTAGACCGGCGAGTCGTCCAGCACGACGTGGGCGATATTCTCGCCGGGAACATCGCGGTAATCAACGCTGAAGTAGCCTTTGGGCAGCTTGGGGTAGTTAATCGCCACGATGCGGGCGTGAGCATGAGGTGAGCGTACAAAGCTTCCGTGCAGGACGCCTTTCTGAGAGAAATCGCCTACATAACGGGCCGTGCCGGCGATTTTCTCGCCATGGTCTTTTCTGGTGACGCTGCGTGAGATCTCTTTCATCGGCGTACCTCCCTATGCTGCTATTTTACCGCAGAGCGCGGCGTGGGATTATCTATGGCGCACGACGATACCAGTTGGTAGCGGCAATTGCCGACAGACAATACGTATTGTCACACTTTTTACGGCTCTTCAACATTTTGTTGAGGAGCCGTAATAAAAGTTGAAGTGCATGTCCACTGTCGCTGCCGCGCAGAATCGCCTACTCCGGCGTTGGCGTAGGTGAAGGTGCCGGCGAAGGTGCCGAGAAGGTCACGCTGACCGACGAGCCCTTATCTACCTTGGTACCCGCTGCGGGGTTTTGCGAGACGACGGTCTGGCTGGCGTCGGGTGAGCCGGAATAATTGAGTACTAATCCCACATTTACCATAGCACTATTGGCGCTGGCCAGGTTCATACCGACGACATTCGGCACGTTTACCTGTGGTGTGGGCTCTGGCTCGGCGCCTTTGGAGAGGGTCAGCGTGACGGTGTCGCCTTTCTTGCCGGAGCCGGTCTTGTCCTGGCTGACCACTGAGCCGTCGGCGACGCTGGATGAGTAGACGCTTTCCGCGTAGGCAACCTCAAATCCGGCGTTGCGCAGTGCAGCCTCGGCATCGGTTTTGGGCATGCCGTAGACGTTAGGAATCGTGATACTGTCGGGGCCGGAGGAGAGATCGTAGATGATCTTGGTGCCGATCGCCACCATCTGACCGGCCGCAGGGTTTTGACCGCATATCCTGCCTACCTCGATGTCGGGATCGGGCTTGTTCTGACCAAACCCGTAGGCCAATTGCAGGTCGGCCAGAGCCTTCTCGGCCTCAGCGGGCGTCATGTCGCGCAGCTCGGGCACCTCCACCTTGCCGCTGCCCTTGGAGATTACGAGGTCAATCTTGGTGCCCTTGGCGGTCTTGGTTGAGGCCGCAGGGTTTTGGCTGATCACCTTGCCGGCCTCGATGGTCTCGCTGTTTTCCTCTGTGACATTACCTATCGCAAGTCCTGCGGTGGTGAGCTCTCGGGTGGCATCGTCCTTGGTCAGCTTAACCACGCTGGGGACGGTCACCTGCTCGCCGGTGGGCTGGAGGAACTGAAAGGCCAACACCACACCGATGGCGATTATCGCCAGCACCGCAATGACGGCGATGACGATCGCGGCGCGTTTGCGGCCCTTATGCTCATATCCTGGCTCGCCAAGACGACCGCTGCGGCTGGTGGGGTCGGCGGGAAGCGTACTGCTCAGCGAAGGCATGACCTCGGTCTTCTCTCGCACCGCGGCCGTTGCGGCCGCCGCGGTGGCCGCGGTGCTGCGGGCCACGCCCGCCGCCGCACCGCCAGCAGCCCCGCCGCCGATCAGGCTGGTCTGGGCGTTGGGGTCTACAAAGCCGGAGGGCCGGCCCGCCAGATAGTCGTTCAGCGCCGAACGCATCTGTTCAGCGGTGGCAAAGCGGTCGGCAGGATTTTTCTGCATCGCTTTGAGGATGATCGCCTCAAAGGCGGCGTCGATGTCGGGATTGATCTCGCGCGGTGGCCGTGGCCGCTCGTTAACCTGCTTGACGGCAATCGAGACAGGGTCATCACCGTCAAAGGGCACCGTTCCCGTGGCGGCCTCATAAAGCACCACGCCCAGCGAGTAGATGTCGGTGGAGGCGTTCAGCGGCTTGCCCTGGGCCTGCTCTGGTGAGACGTAGTAGGCGGTGCCGAGCACCGATCCGGTCTGGGTCATCTGCGAGTTGCCGGCACGCGCGATACCAAAGTCCAAGACCTTGGTATTGCCGTCGGGCTGCACCATGATGTTGTGCGGCTTGATGTCACGGTGGATAATATCATATGAGTGTGCTACGCCCAAGGCCGCACAGACCTGGGAACCGATCTCGGCGACCTTACGCTGATTGATGGCGCCGCGCTGATTGATGGCGGTTTTCAGGTCGGTGCCGCGTACGTATTCCATGACGATGTAATAGGTGCTGTCGGCCTCGTCGTGCCCCCAGTCGTAGATGTTCACGATGTAGGGGCTTTGCAGGTTGGCCGCCGCTTCGGCCTCCTGTTTAAAGCGCACCGCGAAAGTTGGGTCGGCGGCGTACTGCGGCAACATCACCTTAACGGCGACGGTGCGGCCACCCAGTCCCTCGTCGGTAGCCTTGTAGACTTCGGCCATGCCGCCGATGCCGATCTTCTCCTTGATGCGATAACGACTTCCAAATAACCTGTTCAGCACGATAGCTCCTTTTTTCCTGCTGCCTCCATGATAACACGCCGCCGTCACCGGTAGACGCTGATAGCTTCTTCCAATACCTCTCGGGCCCTCGGTGTTGCCACGCCACCGCCGGATTGCTCCAGCGCCAGCGCGATGGCTATCCGGCGACCGGAAACCTCCAGATGACCGATGAACCAGGAATCGGCCATCTCGTTGTTGGTCTCGGCGGTGCCGGTCTTGCCGTAAACGGTGTAACCGGGAATTTGCGCCTCATAGCCAAAGCCTTCGCTAACCACGCCGGCCATCGCCTCATTTACCTGGGCTACGACGTCAGCTGAGGCGATGGTGTTCAGAGGAATGGGTGTGGCCCGCGTCAGCGTCTTGCCGTCAGGCGAGACGGTTGAGGCAACTACGTAAGGCTTCATGATCACGCCGTCGTTGGCAAAGGCGGCGGCAACCAGGGCCATCTGGGTGACGGTCGCCTGGGGCCCGGCCGGACTGCCCCGGTGCTCGCCGACCGGCTCGCCCGCGCCGGCCCAGGCGGTCTCCCATTCGGTCATATCGTCGGGATCGGGCATCAGCGAGGCGCTGGTATCAAAATCCTGACCGAGTTTTTGTCCAAAACCAAACTCGTTGGCAGTCTGTAAGAGGGTCTGGGGGCCAAGCAGGTTGGCAATCTGGGCAAAGACCGTGTTTGATGAGACCTCCAGGGCCCGCTTCACCGTTATCTCGCCGTAGGAAGTGTTCTGAAAGTTGGTAACGGTCGCGCCGCCTATTTCCAGCGTACCGG
Organism: Coriobacteriales bacterium; assembly: GCA_031276475.1. Lineage (GTDB taxonomy): Bacteria > Actinomycetota > Coriobacteriia > Coriobacteriales > UBA8131 > JAISMZ01. The sequence goes on along the minus strand of JAISMZ010000007.1, from coordinate 216 downwards.
GGGCATTAAAATTGTCACTGAGCCTGATGCCGCCCCGCGAGAGGGCGCCGGTCAGCGTCACCAGCTTAAAGGTCGAGCCCGGTGGGTAAAGCCCCTGGGTTGCGCGGTTGACCAGTATCCCGCCATGACTGTCGCTGCCGCTGGCATCGCCGGTCTCTTTGAGCAGGCTCTCCACATCGTTGATATCGTAGGTTGGCGAGGAGGCCTGCGCCAGCA
>JAISMZ010000279.1 GCA_031276475.1 Coriobacteriales bacterium | reverse complement strand
ACCCGGCCCTGTGCGTCTGTGCTCAGCGTGGCAAGGTCAAAGGCGTGCAGCGGTTGACCGGTCTCAAACATGATGTAGTTAGTGACGTCGACGATGTTGTTTATCGGGCGCGCCCCGCTGGCCTTGACCCGCTCCGCCAGCCACTGCGGCGACGGGCCGATGCGCACCCCTTTGATCACGCGGGCCGTGTAGCGCGGGCAGCGCTCGGGGTCGCTGATCGCTACGCTGGCCAGCTCTTCTACTGTGCCGGCAAGTGGCGGCGCGGGCACCTCGCGGCCGATCTGGTAGGGAAGGCTGTAGACCGCGGCAATCTCGCGGGCGACGCCGAGTACGCTCATGCAGTCCGGCCGGTTGGGGGTTATCTCCAAATCGAGGATGCTGTCGGTGAGGTCCAGGTAGCGGCTGATCGGCATGCCCACCGGCGCGTCGGGATGGAGGACGAGCAGGCCTTCGTGGTTGTCGCCCAGTCCTAACTCGCGCGCCGAGCAGTTCATCCCCCGCGACTCCACGCCGCGCATCTTTGCCTTCTTGATCCGCGTGCCGTCGGGCAGGGTCGCGCCGACCAGGGCGACCGGCACCTTGTTGCCGGCAACGAAGTTCTGGGCGCCGCAGACGATCTGCAAAAGCTCTGGGGCCTCTGCGGCAACCGCGGCAGCACTCACAGCCGGGGCCTCTGTGGCAACCGGGGCAGCGCTTGCAGCCAAGGCGTCTGCGACGGCCGGGATGGCAGGCGAGGCCGATGCGTCTGCGGCAGCGGACGAGCCACCCGCCGAGGCTGTCGCCGCAGCGCCGCCGCCCGCCCCCACGTCAACCGTCGTCACCCAGAGCCGGTCGGCGTCGGGATGCTTCTCGCGCGTGACGATGCGCCCAACGACGATATTCTCCAGAGCCTGACCGCTTGTCTCCAGCCCGTCCACAGCCGTGCCGGTAAGGTTGAGCCTGTCAGTCAGTTCGCCAAAATCTTCGGGCAGCTCGACGAGCGACTTTAACCATTTAACCGATACTTTCACGATTCAGCCAACCTTTCAGAACTGCCGCAGGAAGCGCATGTCGCCTTCGAGCAACAACCGCAGGTCGGGGACGTTGTATTTGAGACAGGCGATGCGCTCCACGCCGAGGCCAAAGGCGAACCCGGAATAGACCTCGGGGTCGATGCCAACAAAGCCGTAGACGTTGGGGTCGACCATCCCGCAGCCCAGTATCTCCAACCAGCCGGTACCGCCACAGGAACGGCAGCCGGCGCCACCGCAGATGCCGCAGCTGACGTCGACCTCGGCGGAAGGCTCGGTAAAGGGAAAGAAATGGGGGCGAAAGCGGGTCTTGCGGTCGGCGCCAAAAACCTGCTCACAGAAGTATTCCAGAGTGCCCTTGAGGTCGCCAAAGGTGATGCCCTTATCCACAACTAAGCCTTCTATCTGCGTGAACTGAGGCAGGTGGGTGGGGTCGGCAACGTCGCGGCGGTAGACCCGCCCAGGCGCGAGGATGTAGATCGGCGGGCGTTGGCGCTCCATGACGTGCACCTGCACGCCGCTGGTCTGGGTGCGCAACACAACGTCGCTCTCGCCTTTGAGGGCGACCGTCTTCTCTACCGCAGCGTTTGCGCCCGCCTCGCCAAAACGGTCGTGCACAAAGAAGGTGTCCTGAAGGCTGCGTGAGGGATGGTCGGCAGGCGTGTTCAGCGCCGTGAAGTTATAGTAGGCCGTGTCAATCTCCGTGCCCTCAACAACCGAGTAGCCAATGCCGCGAAAGACCTCGACGATCTCGGCGGTCAGTCGGCTGATCAGGTGCTGCGAGCCGAGGGTGAAGCTACGGCCCGGCAGCGTCACATCAACGGCCCCCGTTGCCAGGCTGGCCTCCAGCTCGGCGTGCTTGAGCGCCGCGGCGCGAGCCTCAAACGCTGCCTCCAACTCGTCGCGGGCGGTGTTCATTGAGCGGCCGATCTCGGCCCGCTGCTCCTTGGGTAGAGCGCCCATCTGGCGCAGCAGGGTGCTCAGCGAGCCCTTTTTGCCAAAGACGGCGACCCGCACCTGCTCCAGCTCGGCGCTGTTAGCGGCTGCGGCGATACCGGAGCGCGCCGCGGCAAAAACGACGGCGATTCTTTCTATCTGGGACATCCCATCTCGCTTTCGTACGCCGGGGCGGCCCCAGCGCGTAATCAGAAATCTACCGTCACACAAGATACCACAACAGCGCTTCCCTGGCCGGTGACGCCAGCGGCCTGCGCGGGTTGTCCGGCTTGCAGGATAGTGCTTAAGAAGCAGGTCTTAGCGCTTTCAGCTCCCTGCGCATCTCCTCAAGCCTGATCTCCATTGCTGCCAGGCGGATCGAGAAGTCCACTGCCGGATCTGCGTCTGGTAAATCCTCAATAGCTTCAGTAGAGAGAGTATGCAAGTCTAAGACTATGTTGTCATATTCAGATTTCGTCCTCATCGTAACCTCCGTATATGCTGCGGAGCTTTCATACAGTGAAACGCAATATGTTCGCTTCCTTTAGTGTCTACCAATACTTCCAGTAAAGCTGACTGGTACCAACCAAGATACAGGATGACACCATCGGGTAATTGCTTAACGGCAATTGCCGTCTCGATGACAATTGCAATTACAGCAGGCGTAAATCCATGTTTCAGGGCTGACTGCAATATCTTATCAGCTAACTATAACACAGCATCCGGCTTACGACGGCGATATCCGCCAAAAGAGGCCGACCTCCGCTCTCCAGCGCACTTACCAACAAATAGCCAACGCTTACCCAAAGGCTAGAAGTTATCAGTATAATGAGATGCCTGAACAACATCTCTGCGAGCCTTGTTTTGGCTGAAAAGGAAGGTTATGAGCACCACCCGCGCACAGCGCACGTCTCGCTCCGTACAGCTGCCCGTCCTGCGGCCGCGTACGGTGCGCATCCCTTCTTTACCGGCCCGCAAGGTGCATCTCCCTGAGGTTCAGCCGCAGCCAGAACATAACGTGAACAAAGCCAGCAAGCCCCTTTTTGTGGAGGAGACCGCCACTGATCGGCTCGCACAGGCCGTCGTGCTTCCCCGCGCCGCCGCTGGCAGCACTGCCGCTGGCAGCACTGCCGAGCCGCCCGCCTCAGCTGAGCGCGCCGTCAGCCCACTGGCTACCGTCAGCCCACCGACAAAAACCGAGCGGCTGGTGCGAAAACCGAAGCGCCCGCGCCTCACCCGCCGTCATCTCCTGCGCTCGCTGGCTTTCGTCCTTAGCCTGACACTGGCTACTTCGGGTTTTTGTCTGGCGACCACTACGCGCGTCGCCGAGGCCACCGATCCTGTGCGCACGGCTTCTGCTGCGGCCAATTCCGGCGAGCCCGCCAAAACCTCGGGCAAGGATGAGGTCGTCTATACCCGGCTCAGCGCAAACGGCGCGGTCGCCGACACCTACGTTGTCAACCATTTTCTTGTGAACGAGGCCGGCCGGCTGACCGATGCCGGTGCCTATCAGACGGTCAAGAACCTGACCACCACCGACACCTTGGACTTCAGCGCTCAGGAAATAAGCGTACCGGTGGACAAGGGCGACTTCTATTACCAGGGCACCCTGGAGCAGGTTCAACTGCCCTGGATCTTCGCCATCAACTACCGTTTGGACGGACAGGCGATAACACCGACGGAGCTGGCAGGAAGCTCCGGGGAGCTTGAGCTCCAGATCACCACAAAGGCAAATCCTGCGGTTAACAAGCTGTTCTACGATAACTATGTCCTGCAGGTGCAACTGACCCTGAACGCTGGTAAGGCGCACAATATCATCGCGCCAGACGCCACCATCGCCTCCGCCGGTGATAACCGCCAGATCGCCTTTACCGTCCTGCCCGGCAAGGACGCCGAGCTTTGGCTTAAAGCCCAGGTGAGTGGTTTTGAAATGCCCGGCATCCAGATCAGCGCCCTGCCCTTCTCAATGTCTTTTGACCTGCCCGACACCTCTGCGATGGAAGGCGATCTAACTCAACTTGCCGACGCTGTCGCGCTTTTGGACGAGGGCGCACGTGAGCTGAACAGCGGCGTTGCCGCGATCAGCGGTGGAGCTGATGAGCTTTCGGCGGGCTCGGCGCAGTTTGAGTCGGGGCTGAAGAAGCTGAGCGGTACCTCGGGACTGCTGAATGATTCCTCAAAGAAGATCAAGAGCGCCCTCGAGCTGATCGCCAAAAACCTTGCGGCCGGCGAGATTGACCCGGAGCAGTTGAAGCAGATGATTGCCGGGCTGCGCCAGATTGCACTTGCCCTGAGCAATGGCGATCAGGCCAACCCAGGTATCGCTCAGGCGCTGGCGGGAGTCAAGGGCGCATTTGATGCTGTGCTGGGGGCAGAGGTGCCGCCGTTGCCGCCGGGGGTTGAAAGCGACATGGGTGCTTTGGGTACGTTGCTGGGGGATCCTGGGTTCCAAGGTCTGATCGGCGCCGACAATCCAGCGGCAATTAACGGCGCAGCAGCGATGACCAGCATCTTGGGCACCTATCCAGACTACTTCGGAGCCTCCCAGACATGGATGCGAACCGCCCAAGGCGCCTACATCGACGGAGACCCCGCCCAGAATATACCCTCCGTCCAGGCGACTCTGGTTCAGCTCTGCGAGGGCAGCGCCACGATGGCCGAGCAGCTGAGCACCGTCGCCGCAGGCCTTGAGCAGGCCCTGCAAAGCCTCGACGGCCTCGCGGCCCTCTCCGCCGCTCTCGGCGAGCTGTCCGGCAGCTATGCGCAGTTTGACTCCGGCCTGGCCAGCTACATCGCCGGCGTCGGCGCCCTCTCAGACAACTACAGTCAGATTAACGCCGCCATGGCCCTGCTCGCCAGTGGCGTGGGCCAGCTCGGCGACGGCAGCTCGGCTCTTACCGAAGGCACCGTAGCCCTGCGCGCCAACACCAGTAAGATGCCTCAGCAGGTTAAGGATCAGATTGCCGAGTTCATGTCCAGCTACCGCAGCGCCGACTTCACCCCCGTTTCCTTTGTATCGGAGCAAAACGCCGACGTTAGCCTCGTACAGTTTGTGCTGGCCACCGATGCCATCAAAATCGCAAAGACAAAAGGCACCATCAGCGATGCAATCAACGCCGCCGACACCGAAAAGGATCCTCTGCAAGCCTTCCTCGACCGACTGAAGGCGCTGTTTAATCTCTAAATCTCCCCCGCCTCGCTACATCCCACCCTTGCCGCATGCTCTCGCTCACGTGCAGGGGGCTTGCCAACCCAGTTTTGATCTGTCATAATCTACTAGTAGAGTACGTCTGCTAAGAGACGTAAGCAAGCACCAAACGCGAAGAGGGATGAAGGAGGGCGAGGCTGTCATGGACGTTGCAACCGCACGGATCTACGAGATTGTCGAGAAAGGCCTGGAGGGTAAGGGACTGCCTGACGCGGACGTCCGCGTTCTCTATGCGGTAGATCCCGCCTCAAAAGAAGCCTATTACATCAACTGGGCCGGCAATCAGCTTTCCAAACAGTCGTCCAACGGCAAGGCGGAGATCCACGCGCAAATCGGCCTGAACGGCACCCCCTGCCCTAAAAATTGCCAGTTCTGCTCCTTTGCCGTTAGTAATGGCGTGCGCAAAGGCAAGCTGGAGATGCCCAAAGACTACGTTGTTGAGTTCGCAAAAATATACGAGGACCAGGGTGCCAACGCCATTTTGATGCTGGCGACAGCCTCCTACCGTTTTGAGCTGTTCCTCGAGATGGCCGAGGCGGTACGCGCGGTGATCTCTAAGGATATGCCGCTGTTGGCCAACATCGAGGACCAGAGCCCCGAGATGGCCCGCCAGCTTAAGGCAGCGGGCGTTGACGGCTGTTATCACGCCGTACGGATGGGAGAAGGCTCCGTCACCACCATCCCCGTGGTCGAGCGTCTGGCCACCTTTGAGCACATCCGTGCCGCCGGCCTGTCGCTTTCCACCTGCGTTGAACCCATCGGTCCCGAGCACACCGCCGAGGAACTGACGGAAAAGACCCGCATCTGCATAGATTCCGGTGCCCTCTCGGCAGGCGCGGGCCGTCGCATCGGTGTGCCGGGTACCGCGCTTTTTGACCTGGGGATGATATCGGCCGTGCGCAGCGCCCTCTACGTTGCCGTCTACCGCCTGGCCACAGGGCTCTTCCCGCGCCTGAACTGCGCCGCCGGCACCGACCTGGTAGCCAACGCCGGCGCCAATCTGGCCTGGGCAGAATCTGGGGTCAACCCCCGTGACCTGCTACAACGCACCGAGGACGGCGGCAAGGGCAAGGACATCGCCTTCTACCGCGAGCTGTACCAAAACGCCGACTGGGAGGTCTTGGAAGGGCCGTCGCCGGGTTGGCAGATCGCCTCCTGATTATGACCGGTATGAGTTGTGGAGGAAGACGCGGATGAACCCGACTGTCTATCGCCTGAGCTCTGCCGCTGCCGCCGCGGTGATGTTGGTCGGCCTGATTGCGAGCATTGTCATCGGCGGCTGCGATGAGCTGATTCCCACTGACTCCGGCGGCATGCCCATGCGTTGTCATTGGACCTTCTTGGCCGCAGCGGCAGTATTTGCGGCTGGGACGCTGGCAGCACTGGCACAGTTACTGCCGGTCTTTGCCACGTCGCGACCGGCACGGCTCTTCGCCGCGCTGACCACCGTCTTACTTGCCCTGATTGCGGCCTGGCTACCCTCACCTTGGGGAATCGGCATCTGTGCGGCCCCGGGGATGGGCATGGCGCATTGCGGCGAGGGCGGTATGGACTGCCATCTGAGCGCCCCCATCGTCTGGGTTTGCGCGGCTTTGTTGGTGGTTATCGCCGTGGTGCAGCTGGTAATGGCTCGGCCCGACGCAAAAAAGCTGCCTCGGATTGATGACTTTCGTGCGTAAGTTGATTCTCCATAACCTTAGGATGCGCTGGGTACAGAGCACCAGTATCGTCTTCATGGTGCTTCTCGGCGTTGCCGTACTCTTTGCCTTTATGCTGGTGGGAAGGGGTGCCAACGACGGTCTGGCACTCTCCGAGCAACGGGCGGGCGCACAGTTGCTGTTGCTGCCGGCAAAGGCCGGGAACTACCTCAGCGACACAGCGCTGCTGTTCTCCGGTGCGCCGGTACACCACTATATGAGCAGCGAGCTGTTTGAAGAGGTGCGCGAGCTTGAAGGCGTGGAGCGCGCGACCTTTCAGTTTTTCTCGCAGACCCTGGACGCCAGCTGTTGCTCGGCCAGTGGCGAGACCCGTCTGGTGGGCATCGATGCCTCCAGCGACTGGCTCGTCGCTCCCCTGCTGGATGACCCCGCAGCCCTGAGCGACGGCCTTGCCGACGGTCAGGTGATCATCGGCGCCGCGGTAGACGGTTTTGAGAAAGGTACGGGGCGGCTGCTGAACAACGATGTTGTCGTCGCGGCGGTGATGGCGGCGACGGGCACCGGACTGGACAGTTCAATAGTCGTCTCGGCAGACTGGGCACGACAGTTGGCTGCCGCCATAGCCGGCTACCAGCCTTTCTGGGAGCTTAATGGTCAGCCGGAGACCTTGATATCGGCGATACTGCTCGACGTTCAGCCCGGCAGGGAGGAGCGACTTGAGGCCAAATTGGAGGCGCTGGGAGATCTGCGTATCGTAGAGCGCAGCGCCGTTGTCGCGCAAACTCAACAGCGTCTGCGGGCGGTCTTTGCGCTGCTTGCGGGTGTCGCAGCGGTGATGGCCCTAGCGTCACTGCTACAACTCTGTGCCCGCTACTGGTCACTTTCCTGGGAACGTCGCGGCGAATTTGCCCTCTACCGCGCCCTCGGTGCGACCCGAGGCGACCTGCGCCGTCTGATCTGTGGCGAAGCCTTTGTCCTCACCGGCGCAGGCGCGCTGCTCGGCCTGCTGGTGGGCGGCGGCCTGTTCGCACTTTTGCTGGCACAACTCTCCGCAGCCGAGGCCTTTCCCTTCCTGATGCCGTCCATCGCCGTGATTGCGCTTATCGCGTTAGCCGTTGTTGCGGCCTTTGCCCTGCTTGCCCTGTTGGCCATCATCATCCCTCTGCAAAGAGTGGCGCGTATCGAGCCGGCGCTGGCCCTGCAGCAGACGGATATCGGTTAGAGAGGCGCTGGGCATGGCCATCGCATTCAACACGCAGACAGTTGTCAGCGCCGAGGGTCTTGGCCGCAGCTTTGCAAGCACGACGGTGATCGCCGATGTCAGCCTGAAGCTCAACCGCCAAAGCACCACCGCTCTGGTGGGGCCTTCGGGTTCAGGCAAGTCGACCCTGCTTTCGCTGCTCGGTCTGCTTTTGGATAAGAGCGCCGGCCACCTGGAGCTCTTTGGCAGCTCGGTTGAAAGCCTTGATGCAGGCACACGAGCATGCTGCAGGCGTCTGGGCATCGGCTTTGTTTTTCAGCACACCCAGCTGATAGGAGCCCTGCGAGCGATAGATAATGTGCTAGTTCAAACTCACTTTTTACATGCTGAGGACAGAAAAGTCCTTATGACACGCATTGAAGGCGGTGTGACTACCTTGCCAAAGCGGGCGCTGGTACTGTTGGAGGCCTTTGGCCTGAAGGATCGTGTTCATCACTTTCCCCATCAGCTGAGCGTCGGTCAGAAGCGGCGGGTGGCCCTTGCCAGGGCGCTGCTGCTCAAGCCGCCACTGCTGATAGCCGACGAACCTACGAACGACCTTGACGCGATAAGTGCACAGCTGGTCTGTGAGGCGCTGTTCTCGGCCGCAGCCGATGGACACGCGCTGATTTTTGCTACCCATGACAACAACCTTGCGCGACGGGCAGATGTCACCGTCAGCCTTGGGAGGGCAATATGAAACCGGCAGGCCGCCAACTGCGGACACTGCAGCCGGCCCTTGCCAGTCGCAGCCGCGGCAGGAGGCTCAGATGAGCCCTTCTACCGCCAGCGGCATCTTTGCCCGCGTCTCCTTCATCAGGCCCAAAGAGGTCGCAAAACTGCTGGCTCCCCTGCTGGCCTTGGGGCTTTGCCTGGCCACTGACGCCGCACTTCCGAGTGTCTATCCGAGTGACTACAGCGAGCAGTACTTCCCGGCCTTTTTGCGTATCGTCCTTCTGCTCTACCTGGCATGCGCGGCGCTGTCCTGCTGGTTTAAAGCCGTCCGCCAACGCCTGCTGCACTTCTGGGGGCTGCTGATTGCCGTCTTTGTGCTCCTGACCTTCCTCAATCTGCAAACCGTGAAAAGCGGTAACTTCCTGCTGCCCTATGTGCCCAGCCCCGACCAGATCCTCGGCGCGATATTCGGTAACCTGCCAACGGTTCTGGATAATCTTGGCGGTTCGCTGTCGCTCCTTTTACAGGGCATCACCCTGGGTGGCGTGGCGGGCATGGTCTACGGCAGCTGCATGGGCTACAGCCGCTTTTTTAACTACTGGCTGTCACCTTTCATCAAGCTGATCGGCCCCGTCCCCAGCACCGCCTGGATGGCTCTGGCGATGGTGTTGGCCCCCAGCAGCCATGCGGCCTCGGTCTGCCTGGTGGCGCTGAGCACCTGGTTTCCGCTCTCGGTAAACCTCAGCGGCGGTATCCGCGGCGTGAATAAGACCTATATTGAGCGGGCCCAGACCCTGGGCGCCTCGCATTTCTTCATCCTCCGAAAGGTGATCTACCCTGCCGTACTGCCGAACATCTTCACCGGCCTGTTCATGGGCGTCTGCTTCTCGCTGACCGCCTTGGTCGGCGCCGAGATGCTCGGTGTGCAATCCGGGCTGGGCTGGTACATCAGTTACGCGGAGGCCTGGTCTGAGTTTGACCTGATCTACTCCACAATTCTGATATTCATCTTGGTGGCATTCACACTTATCACTATTCTATTTAAGATACAAAAACAGGTGATGAAATGGACGAAGGGAGCCATTCAGTGGTAGAGGAAACTCGCCAACGCCAGCTGCTGGCCAGGGACATCACCCGTGCCTTCATCAACGAGGATGGTAGCGAACTGGTCGCCCTGAAGGACTTCAGCCTGGAGATCAACAAAGGCCAGATCATCGCCCTGGTGGGGCCTTCGGGCTGCGGCAAGTCCACCTTTTTGCGCCTGGTGGCCGGCCTTGACGAGCCCCAGGCGGGCACGCTGCTCTACAACGGCCAGCCGATCGCCGGCCCCAGCCCCGACCGCGGCTTTGTCTTTCAGCAGACCAACCTCTACCCCTGGCTGACCGTCGCCAACAACGTCGCCTTTGGCCTTAAGGCCCGCGGCCTTTACCACGAGCAGAAGCACCGCGTGCAGGAGATGATCGACCTGATGGGCCTGAGCGGCTTTGAGAAAGCCTGGCCGCATCAGATATCCGGCGGCATGGCCTCGCGCGTCGCCCTGGCCCAGACCTTCATCCAAGACCCTGGTGTGATCCTTCTGGATGAGCCGCTCTCGGCCCTTGACGCCTTCACCCGCGCCATCATCCAGGACGAGATTGTCGCGCTCTGGCAGCAGTTTGAGCCGATCATCATCCTGGTCAGCCATGATGTGGAGGAGGCCGTCTACCTCGCCGACCGGGTGGTGGTGATGACGCCGCGACCGGGACGCCAGATTGCTGATCTGGCGATAGACCTGCCGCGTCCGCGCGAGCGCACAGCGCCTGACTTTATCCAGATACGCCGGGAGATCCTCCAACTCCTGAAGTCTGAGGAGCGCTGAGCGATGCTAGGGAAGCAGGCGATAAAACAGCTGAGGAGAGGGTCGGCGCAGGCTAAGCCGCCTGCTCCAAAAACGCTGATGCAACCCGCTCCTAAAGCACCGCTGCTGCAAAAGCCACGACTGCGCCAACTGTTGCAACTGGCGCTTCCCTTTGTCGGCATCTTTGTGGCGCTGGCGCTGCACCAGCTGCTCCCCAATGTCTACCCTGCAAATTACAGTCCCCGCTACTGGGCACCGATTTTGCTTATCTGTACGGCAATATATGCACTTTGCTATTTGCTGGCCTGTGCCCTGGTGCCGCTGCGCCGGCGTTTGCTGCGCCTGTCCTGGCTTTTGGCCGCCGTCTTCTTACTGCTTGAGATCTATGACATCGCCACGCTTAAAACCGGCACGCTCAAGCTGCCGTTCATCCCCAGCCCAGACAAGGTGATAGAGCAGTTTGTTGTAAACTTCCCGCAGATCCTCCAGGCCGCGAGTGCTTCTCTGCAACTGCTGGCGACCGGCTTTATCATCGGTCTGATGCTCGGCCTCGTCTCCGGCGTGCTCTGCGGCTGCTCGCGTATCGCCAATTACTGGATCTCGCCGCTGCTAAAGATCGCAGGCCCCGTTCCCGGCCTGGTCTGGCTGCCGATCTTCGTGGTTGGCTTCTCCTCCAGCCGCATCGGCTCCATCGCCGCCCTGGTAATAGCGGTCTGGTTCCCAATAACGCTGATGCTTTCCAACGCCATAAAAAACACCGATCTGGAGTATATCGAGCATGCCCAAACCCTGGGAGCCTCCCGCCTCTACATCGTCTTTCACGTGATGCTGCCGGCGGCGGTACCGGCGCTGGCTAACGCGCTGTTCATGGCGCTGGCAGGGTCTTTTGGGGCGCTTTCCGCCGCGGAGCTTGCCGGCGTGAAAAGCGGCCTGGCACTGGCGGTAAAACAGATGGGGACCATCGCCAACTTCGGCGTTGTATTTGCCTACGTAATCGCGATGATCTTCATCTTTTCAACCTTGACGGCACTTATGTTTGCCGTCCGTAACTGGCTGCTGCGCTGGCAGAAAGGATTGGTGCGCTGGTAATTGATGGTAACAGTAACTGAGACACGGGCTTCAGACAGATAAAACCCAAGGCAGACGCCTCGGGGCAGGGCAACAGAAAGGAAAAGGGATATGGATAAGAAAACTGAGATTTTTGACCGCAGATCATTTCTCAAGGTCGCAGGAATTGCCTGTGCAGGCGTAGCGGGCGCGGCGACGCTCAGTGCCTGCGGCGCACCGGCAGCGAGCCCTTCCAGCTCGGCTGCCTCGGCCAGCTCGCCCAGCGGCGACCCCTTTGAGGGCGGCAGCACCAACGCCACCGAGGCAACCATCGGCTACTGGGGCGGCAGTCCCTGCGAGCTGCCCGTTTACGTGGCAATCATGCAGAACTACTTTCAGGCGGCCGGCATCAAGCCAAATATCGTTAAAATCACCAGCGACACCTCCATCCTTCTGGCCAACGACGAGATTGACTGCTTCATGGCCACACCGGGCGATTTTCCGGCACTTTACAACGGCGAGAACATGAAGCTGCTGGACACCATCCACATCGGCTGCTGGTCGGGCGTGGCCTTATCCGACGAGATAAAAAACTGCGCCGACCTGACCGGCAAGACCGTGGGCACCTCGATGATCAACGGCCCGGCCTACGTTGAGGTCAACGCGCTGTGCGACCGCCAGGGCGGCGACAGCTCAAAAATCAACTGGGTGCAGTACCAGGGCAGCCTTCTGCAAGAGGCTCTGACCAACGGCGAGGTGGACGCCGCCTGTGGCAGCGACTCATCAACCTACCCGATTAAAGCCAACACCAACGCGCATTTCTTCTACATCTCCGCCCAGGAGCTGGGAGAGTACTTCTGCTGCTTCATCGGCGCCAACGCCAACACCCTGGCCGCAAAGCCCGAGCTGGGCGATAAGCTGGCCGTAGCCTTTGCCAAAGCCATCGACTACATCAAAGAAGATCCGGTGCGCGCCATTGACGAGTCGATGGAAAACGGCTATGCCTCGGATAAGTACCCCGAGATTCAGCAACAGCTGAGTAAGAACTATATGTTTAACCATGGCAACAAGAGCGACATGCTGAAGTCGGTAAAGGAGCGCTGGCAGGAGCTTTACGACTCCGGCCTGCTGACCCAGGCGCCCGCTGAGGCCAGCGAGGTCTCAGGTTATCTGGACTCCCTGGTGGATATGGTCGTTGAGTGGCACGGCGATGCCGCCGGCGCGGCCGAAACCGCCGACAAGGCTGGCACAATCGCCAACCTTGCCGAACGGGGCAGTGCCTATGTGAACTGAGTGGGAGTCCAGGGAGGTTCCGGATGCTTGACCGTCAGGCAGAT
>JAISMZ010000257.1 GCA_031276475.1 Coriobacteriales bacterium | reverse complement strand
TTGGAGAGCTACTGCCTGTGACGCCCCCCCCCCCGCTGCTATTTTGAACATCGTGCTTTCCTTCCCGCCAAGTTTCAGATCCATAGCTTACGGGTACCATTTTAGCACACTTGTTGAAGATATAGCGCTAAAGATACCGCACCGCGGCGACAGCATGCCGTCGCGCGTGATGATGACCTGCGTAAGGCCCGCCTCGGTTGTTCTCCACTCTGGCCGGCCCTCTCTTACGACGACAAGATCCAGGAGGTTCTTTCTCATGGCATGGTCCTCATGGCAGCAAGCGACTCAGCGGGCGCGGGACTTCGCAAAGATGACCCTCACCAGGAAAAAGCCCAGGAGGGCAAAGGCAACGCAGGCGGCGGCATTGCCGAGTACCGGCCCATCCGCAAGGGACACGTTGATACCAACGACGGCAAAGGCCGCAATGCGAAGCCCCACGATATAGCCCACACCAAGCAGGGCCGGCAGCACGTCTATGCCAAAGCCCGTGCCCATATCCCACTCGCTGTACCAGATGAACAGGGCCGGGATGGTAAAGATCGCGCCCACTGCTACTGCGATGCAAGATAACAGCTTATCAGATACCACCTGATAATGACCGACCGCTCTGCCAGACCAGATGGTTCAGCGGCCCGTTGCCGCGCCCCAGCGCCAAACCGCTGCTCAGCGCGGCGCCAACGTAGCGCTTGGCCTGGCGCACGGCCTGCTCGAGCGGCTGTTCGGCGGCCAGACCGCAGGCGATTGCCGAGGAAAGCGTGCAGCCGGTGCCGTGGGTGTTTTTGGTCGCAACGCGCGGCGCGCTCAACCAGAGCAGCGTCCCCTCGTTGTGGAGAAGATCGCGGGCCTCGCCGCTCGCAGCCGTCGTGTCGCTTGCGGCGGGCGGCGTGTCGCTGGCGGCAGGCGCAGCCGGCGTGCCAGCTGCGGCTGCCGTGGCGCTCGCAGCGATCCCCGCAGCCGCGGCCTCCGCCGCGCCGCCAGCGATACCATCGCCGAGCGCCCCATGGCCCCCCTTAATCAGCACCGCGCCGGCGGTTAACCCGGCTATCTCGCGGGCAGCCTGCTCGCGGGCAGCATCGTTGATTATCGGGTGCCCGCAGAGCACCTCGGCTTCCGGCAGGTTGGGAGTCACCACGCTTGCCAGCGGGAACAACAGCTCCACCAACGCAAAAACAGCATTATCGTTAAGCAATTTACCGCCGCTGGTGGCGATCATTACCGGATCGAGGACTATCCGCTCAGCTCGCCAATAGCGCAGACGCTCGGCTATTGCAGCGATTATCGCCGCGTTAGAAACCATGCCGATCTTTACCGCATCGGGGCGGATGTCGGAGAAGACGGCGTCTATCTGCTGCGCAACAAAGGCCGGCTCCACCTCCTGCACGGCAAAGACACCCGTGGTGTTTTGGGCGGTAAGCGCCGTCAGCACGCTCATCGCGTACATCCCCTGAGCGCTGATCGTCTTGATGTCGGCCTGAATACCGGCACCGCCGCTGCAATCGGAGCCGGCGATGCTGAGGACCTTCTTCAGCGTCTTCGTCGTCGCGCCCGGCGAAGCCACTGCTGCGCCCGCCGAGTCCGCCGCCGGTACTGCCCCAGCTGCGCCCGCCTCCGGCGCTCCGCTCGCGCCTGGCACCGTCTCAGCCCCGCTCATGCCAGCCGCACCAGCCGCACCAGCCGCGCCAGCCGCACCCGCCGCGCCAGCCCCCGGCACTGCGCCCGCCGCCGACGCTCCGGGCGCCCCCGTCATCGCCAATCCCAATCCCCGATATTCTCCAGATAACGATCAGCCGCAGCCCGCAACTCCTGCTGGTCGCCCGCGAAGGCCTGTTCGTAGAGCGCCACCGTGGGAAACCCCGCCGCACTGGCCGTGGTCAGGGCGTGCAGCGCGTCTTCGGCCACCCAGGTCTGTTCGCGCGGCGTGCCCAACAACTCCCGGGCGATCTCAAATATCTCCGGCTCGCGCTTGGTGTGGCCGCTCTCGGCGATGGTCACAATGCCGCGAAAATAATGCGCCAGACCCAGACGCTGCAGCGCCGCCTCCACCAAAAAGCGGTCGGTGGCCGTGCAGATGCACATCGCAACGCCTCGCTGATGCAGATCCTCCAACACCGCGCGGGCAGAACCCTTAACGGCGATGCTGTAAAAATAGGCGTCCCGGATGCGCTGGTTTACGCCGGCCATCACCTCGGCAAGTGTCATCTCCAGACCATAGCGCTGAATAAAGTAGCGCGATGCCTCCTCCAGACTCATCTTTAAGAAGCGCTCCGAGAGCTGCATCTCAGGCACAAAGCCCAGCTCGCGGATAAAGCTGGCACCGGCGGTTTCCCAGACCGACATCGAATCTAAAAGCGTGCCGTCCATGTCAAAGATCACGCCGGCGACCGGGTGCAGCGTCCGCAGCAGGGCACTGCGCAACTGCGTGGTGGCAGCCGTGATGTCTTCCGCCGCAAAAAGCGCCGAGACCAGGGCAACGCCGGCAATGCCGCTTCCCGCCAGCTGCCCCAGGTTGCCGGCGTTAATGCCGCCGATGGCGACCACCGGAACATCCACCGCCGCGCAGATCGCCGCCAACTCCGCAAGCGACACCTGCGCAGCGTCGGTTTTAGTAGTTGTGGAGAACACCGCGCCGACTCCCAAATAGTCAGCGCCCTGGTCCACCGCGGCCCGCGCCTCGGCAACCGTGCGCACCGAGACACCGACGATCGCCGCCGGGCCCAGCCGCGCGCGCGCCAGCGAGGGCGCCGGGTCATCCTGGCCGAGGTGCACGCCGTCGGCCGCAACGCGGGCCGCCAGTTCCAGATCGTCGTTTATCAGCAGCGGCACCTGGTAGCGCGCGCAGATCGTCTTAAGCTCGCGGGCCTCGCGCTCAAAATCGGCCGCGGCCAACTGCTTCTCGCGCAGCTGCACCAGAGTGGCGCCGCCGGCCAACGCCTGCTCAACGGCTTCGGCCAAAGTCCTCTCGCCCAGCCAGCTGCGGTCGGTCACCGCGTAGAGCAGCAGCTTTCGCCGCAAAGCATCCGTCATCTCAAAATCCTTTCAACCGCACAAAGGGGGAGCACAAAGGGGACGCGGGCGAGAGCACAAAGGGCGATGAC
>JAISMZ010000249.1 GCA_031276475.1 Coriobacteriales bacterium | reverse complement strand
CGGCGTTTTGCAACGCTATCTGCCATGTTCCGATGGATCCCTATGTAGAAAGCTACGATTCTGGCACTTCAATCAATCCCGCGCAGGCCGATTCGGGTGCCCTACTCAGCATTACTTTGCACAAGGAGAGCGACTCAGCACTGAGCTGCCTGAGTTGTCACGTTACCAGTCTGAACGAACAGATAGGTGAGGGCGTTAATTGGGTTACTGGCAACTACTCGGTGCCACTGGAGATGAAGGTGGTGTACGAGCAGATAGAAGAGGTGCCGGGCGGCGATAAGAACGGCGTTGTGCTCTGTCTGCGCCCCGAGTGCCACGAGGGAATCACCTCGCTTGACGAGCTTAAGGTTGCAACGTCCGACCAGCATCGCAATCCCCATGACTCACCCCACGCGGGCCGCTACGAGGATTGCAGCGACTGCCACCAGACCCATGAGCAGTCGGTGATGGCCTGCACCGAGTGCCACGGCGACGCAACAGTACCCGACGGCTGGCTGACCCAAAAAGAACAGCAGAACCAGTTAAAGGCAAGCGGCTGACGCTGCCGCGGCTCCGGTCTGACTCACGAGCCGTTAACTACATCAAAACACCCCGCGCTCGACCAGCTCGGTCTGCCGTTGCTGCAAGAAGAAGTCGGCCACGGTCGTATAAAAGAGCCGCTCGTCCTCGCTTTGCGCCTGGTTAAGGAACTCAATGTCGTAGCAGCCATACAGTTCGTCTTTGCAGCGGTGGTATAATTCGCGGGCTCGCTCGATGTCAAAACTTTGCGGCGTGACATTCAGCCGGGCGGCTGTTTCGGAAACCGTCAGCATATGAGGCCTCCTTTTCTGTCAAGAAGTTTACCACAAAAATTATGTTGCTGCAAAATAATTTAGTTGATACATCTGACGTTTAAGCACGTTTGAGTACGGTGACTGAAGGCGAAACTACCCACCCTGTAGCAGGCTGACAGCAGAAAGTCGCTGATGTTATAAATCTGCGCTTCCAGTATAATGGACGCATCTTAAAGGAACCTGCCGATTGGGTCGCTCCCTTCGGCAGGTGCCTTTGCAGGAACCGCTGGGTGGTGTGCAATGATTGACCGGTGCCCCCGAACGGGAATGCCGGAAGTGTTGGAGTCGACCATCAGAGATTTAACAGCGAAAGGGTTGTGGTGAACAGCAGGCTGAGGCGGCGTCTGGTTGTGGTAACCGGCGTCATCGTCATCGTTGTGCTCGCCGTGCTGGCCATCGTCAGCGGCGCGACCGCGTCAAAGACGGTCAGCGTCGCCGAGGCGGCAAGCGGCGCTTACAACAACATCAAGATTCAGGTTACCGGCAAGGTGGTGGACAACTCCTACGCGATAGACGGCAATGTCCTCAGCTTTTCCATCCGCGATGAAGAAGCTGTGGAGGAGGAGCGCGCCGGTTCCAGCGCGGCGGCCGGCGCGGCTGGCGCGGGCGGTGGGGCAGCTGCGGGCTCCGGCGCGACTGGCGCGGCCGCCGGTGCGGGCGGTGGCGTGGCTGCGAGTTCCAGTGCGGCGGCCACGGCTGCCCCTCAGCTCCGCGTCGTCTACGACCGTGGCGTCTCCGCGACCTTTGGCAACCAGGTCACGGCAATCTGCACCGGCACCATCGGCGCCGACGGCGTGCTCGTCTGCACCGAGCTGGTTACCAAGTGTCCCTCCAAATACGAGAGTTCCACCAGTGCCCTCAGTGTTGCCCGGCTGTTGTCCTATGGTGAGCAGATCCTCGACAAGCCGGTCAAGCTCGCCGGAACGATTAAGGCGGACAGCATCGGGCCGGTGGGGCGCGACAGCCGCTTTGTCCTGATTGACCAGGAGGCCGGCGAGGAGTTGCCCGTCGCCTTTGACGGCGCGCTTCCCGATGAGTTGCGCGAGGGTAGCGAGATCGTACTGACTGGCTCGCTGAACGCCGCAGGCCGGTTTGCGGCGACCGATCTGGCGTTGAGCAGCGCCGGCCAGGCGCCGGCGGCACGCGTTGCTGCTGCGGTTCCGATTGCGCCTGCCATCGCACCCGCTGCCGCCATCGCCCCGCCCGCCCCTGCCCCGCCCGCCGCTTCGTTCCAGACTGCCGCCGCCCAGGCTCCGACGAAGGGATAATCGAATGGCGATTGCCGGCATAGTCGGGCTGGTGGTGGCTTTTGCGGCCATCGTTGTATCCATCGGTGCCTTTCTCGTCGAGCGGATGGTCGCCGGCGCGGCTGAGGCGGCGGACTACCAGCGCCTCGCCGGGCGGGTTGCCCTGGGCGGACAGATCGCCGTCCTCCTCACCAGCTTAGCCCTTAGCTTTTGTGGCATCTTGCTGCTGTTTTGCTTTCTTACCGGCGACAGTTCGCTGGAATACGTCGTCCGTCAGCACAGCGACGCCACCGGGCCGCTGGCGGTGCTCTACCGCATCTCGGGCCTTTGGGGCGGGCGTCAGGGCTCGCTTTTGCTCTGGGTCTGGCTGATCGCTCTGTTCGCCGCGCTGATCGCCATTCGCAACCTCAAGAAGCGCGAGGCGCTGGACAACATGGCGCTGCTGATCATCCAATTCGTGATTCTCGGTTTTGTCGCGGTGCTGCTGTTCTCTGAGGATAACATGCCCTTCATGCCGCTTGACCCGCAGTACTTTGACGCCTCCGGCCAGCTGAAGAGCTTTGAGCAGCTGATGCTGGAGTCCAGCGGTGCGGCGGCGGGAAGTCTGGAGCCGTCGCTGGTTTTGGGGATGAACGTCTTGCTGGAGCATTGGGCGATGGCCATTCATCCGCCCACGCTGTTCATTGGCTACGCCGGGCTGATCGTTCCTTTTGCCTACGCACTGGCCGCGCTGATAGTTAACGACCCCTCCAAACGCTGGGTCATCCGCGCCCGCCGCTACGCGCTGTTTTCGTGGGTCTTTTTGGGTCTTGGCATTGGCCTTGGCGCTCTTTGGGCCTACGTCGTTTTGGGCTGGGGTGGCTATTGGGGCTGGGATCCTGTGGAGAACGCCAGCCTGCTTTCCTGGCTTTTGGCGGTGGCGTTGGTGCACAGCCTGACCGTCTATCGCCAGCGTGGCGACTTTAAGCGCTGGTCGGTTATGTGCGCCTGCCTCGCCTTCTGCTTTGTCATCGTCGGCACCTTCATCACCCGTTCCGGCATCGTTCAGAATTCGGTTCACGCCTTTGCTGGCGACCAGGTCTCGCTGGTGATGTTCCTCACGCTGATCATCGCTTCGGTGCTGGCGGGTGTGATCGGCCTGGCCGTTCGTTGGAAGAGCTTTGGCGCGGCCTCCGCCGACGCCGACGCAGAGGATTCCCTGTTCAGCCGCGCCGCCGCCTATTACTTTAACAACGTCATCCTCGTGCTCAGCGCCTTTCTCGTTCTCTACCTGACGCTCGCTTCGGCGCTGCCCAGCTGGATGCCCTACGGCGGAATGTCGCTTTCGGCGTCCACCTACAACGCCATCGCCCGCCCGCTGGGCATCCTCTACTGCCTGCTGATGGCCGTCTGCCCAATGCTTTCCTGGGCCAAAACGCAGGGCAAAGAGTTTTGGAGGAGGGCGCGCCTTCCCGGTGCCTGTGCACTCGTCCTGTTTGCGCTGCTCGTTGCCTACTTTTTTGTCAGCCTTAAGCCGGCCTACGACGCCACGCTTGCGGCCGGTGGTGCCGCGGCCACGACCCTGCTCGAGGGTGGGGCTCCGTTCTACTACTTTACTATTACAATAGTAGGTTTTCTGGCAGCCTCGCTGCTGCTGATGAATTCGCTGTTCATGCTCGGCAGACTGGTTAAGGGGCTGGCCAGGGAAGCGCCGATTAAAGCTTCCCACCCCACGGAACTCAGTCGCTTTGCTCCTTCAAGTTCCGCGGGGGTCCCGGGGAGTGCGCCAGATTCCGAGTCAATTTGCCCCAGATCTGTTTGGGCAAGCGACGCCACTACTTGCGGTAATGGCGGTGATTGCCCGGACAGAGCTGGGGCAAATTGGCCGGAAGATGGCCGTGCAATGATTAATCGGCGCTTCCCTAGAGCTCGCGGTGCCAACCCCGCTGCCGCGCTGCTTGTGGCGCTGCGCGAGCGGGCCTCACTGTTTGGCGGCTTTCTGGCGCATCTCTCGATGGCTGTCATCCTCGTCGGTCTGATTGGCTCCTCGATGTATGTCAGCAGTGCCTCAGACTACCTTCCCTTTGACGAGCAAAGCGACACGGCGGGCAAGGACTTTGTGATTGGCGAGTACCGCCTGGCCTTCGTGAAAAGCGACATCGTGCCCGAGGACAACGGCGCCGATGTCGTCTACAGCGTGACCTTTGACGCCTGGCGCGGCGAGAGCTACCTCGGCCAGATGACGCCGGGCATCTTCTTTGTTGAGGCCAACCAGCAGCGCAAGCCGCTGGCCGCCGTACTCAGCTCGCCGCTGGAAGACCTCTTCGTCGTCTACAACGGTACCGGCACCGGCGGCGAGTTGTCCCTGAGCGCCTTTATCAACCCCTGCGTCTCCTTTATCTGGGTCGGCTTTGGCCTTTTGATGTTGGGGACCGCCATTGCCACATTGGG
>JAISMZ010000198.1 GCA_031276475.1 Coriobacteriales bacterium | reverse complement strand
ACGGCAGGTAGAGCGGCGCCGCCTCCTGCAACTCCTCAAAGGAATAACCGGTCTCGGCCAGCATTGCCGAGAACATATCATCAACGTCGTCCCAGGGCCAGGCATCGGGGTTAAAGCGTTTGCCTAACTCCAGGTTGATCTCCATGTCCGACTTGCACTCGCCTATCTGACAGACCTTGTTAATCACCTCGCCGCGCTGGACGCCGTCGCCCACGCGGATGCCGTCGCGCTCTGGGAAGGTGGCCGCGGGCAGTACCACATCGGCTGCCGCCATGATCGTCGGCGTCTTAAAGAGGTCGATGGCAACTACAATCTCGCAGTTCATCAGGCCCTGATAGAGATAGTCGGGACGCGCCGACATACAGGACAGGCAGTTGTTCTGTTGCAGCCAGATGCCGCGGATGGGATACGGTTTACCGGTTGCCATGGCATCTGCCAGCAGGTCCGGCTGGGCGATCTGAAAACCAAAGCGTAGCAAGGGGTAGCGATCCAATCCGATGCGCTTCTCGGCCTGCTCGCTGCTCATCAGCTCGCGACCCCAGCCGCCGGCGTAATTGAGGATTTCTGGCGGCGCGATGATGCCACCGGGCACATCCACGTTGCCGGTTATCTGAAAACAGGCGGCGATGGCCTGCGAGGCCGGCAGGGCCTCACGCGTCATGTCAACAGCCACGCCCCATTGCATGGTGGCGTTGTTCGCATCAGCCAGAATATGGGCGGCTTTGATGATCTTCTCCTTGGGTATCCAGGTGATTTCCGCCACTTTCTCCGGCGTATAGTCCTTAACCCGCTCGGCCAGCTCGTCAAAACCGTAGCACCAGCGATCGATAAAGTCGTGGTCGTAGATATCCTCTTTGATGATAATGTGCAAGATGCCCAGCGCCAGGGCGGCGTCGGTACCAGGGCGGATGCGCAGATGCGCCTCGGAGCGCGCAGACAGCCAGGTGGTCTTGGGGTCGATCATCACAATCTTCATGCCGCGCTTCATCAGGTCGATTACCCAGTGGCCATAAAAGCCATCGGAGTTGGAGATCAGCGGGTAGTTGCCCCAGATGAACATCGCCTCGGGCACCTGGTATTCGGGGTTGTCGTAACGATCGGCAAAGACCTGCGCGCAGTCGGCCAGCCAAAACGACCCGGTGGTAGCGGCAAAACCGGCCACGCGCGGCAGATAGCAGGCGCAGCCCGAAAGGAACAGGGTGTAGTTGGGCGAGCCAAAAGACCATGCCAGTCGCGTGATGTAGGCGGCGATGTCGCGACCGGTGCCCTGGCAGAAAGCTACCTGCTCGGGGCCGTAGTCGTTTTTGATCCTGGTGAACTCGGTGTAGACCAACTCAAAGGCCTCGTCCCAGCTTATGCGCTGAAAAGTATCCTTGCCTCGGTCGGCACGGTCGCGTTTCATCGGATAAAGCAGGCGGTCCTTGTGGTTGGTGACCTCCGCCACATCCAGACAACGTACGCAAAGACGACCCTGGTTGTAGGGATTTTCGGGATCGCCCTCACACTTTACCAACTTGCCATTACTGTCGGTGTACAGCAGCACACCACAGCCGTCATGACAGCCCGGCCCAGACCAGGCGCTGCCGCGGGTGACGGTCAGACCGTCCTCCTCGTACTTCCATGGCTTTTCGTGTTCGACCAAGGCGTAGCGTCCCGAAATGCTGGTTGACACGCCACTGGTGTTAAAGCCTTCCAGATTGAGATCTGCCATATGCGCTTGCTCCTCTCCATTCCTGATTGCCTGTCGGCGTTTTGCTCTGGCGCTTTCTGGCGCCTGCCGCGAGCACCCTGTTGGGTACCTGATTGCCAAGAATGGATGAAATAAGGCGGTGGGTAAACAGGCAGTCCGGTTGATTTAAGTGATTTTATGCGGTCATGCCAAGCGGCTGAATCGAATCAGCCTAACCGGATGAAGAGCGGTAAAAGAGCAGGTAGATGGGCATAATCTTAGTATCTTCTACCCGGATTACCGGCTGTCGTAAATTTGGCGGGCTCTTTCCTCCACCATTGTTATTAACTGCTGCTGCGAGTGAATATCGATTTTTTGATAGATGTGATAGATATGCGATTTGATGGTGTGATGGGAGACAAACAGCGCTTCGCATATGTAGTTGGCGTCGCGGCCACGAACCATCAACCTGAATACCTCCGTCTCGCGCGGGGATAGGCCCGAGGCACCCACCACTTCGTCGCAGGCAGCCTGCCAGGCGCGTTTGTCCCTGATGCTGACAGTCGGATTGTCCCCCTCGTCACTGCCTGTCGTCGCCTCGTATTCTAAAGCCATGTCATCACTCAAAACGTTCGCGTCCTGCCAGCGTGCCACAAACAACGCCGTAACGCAGAGCGTGATGATCAGCAGGACCGCAACGAATGAAAGGATCACCGTCTGGGCGGTAACGTCGGCGATGCTGTAGGCCAAACCCGCTATCGCCACGCCAGAGAGGATCCCCAAGGCATTGGCCAGACGACCGGCCGCAAAGAACCTGAGCGAGGTGATGTTCTTCAGCGCGGCCATCCGCGACAGCTGCCAAAGCTCAATCAGGTCGTAGGTGGTAAAGCCAAAGCAGATCAGCATGCAGAGGATATAGCGCAAGATACTGGTTGGCTCCAGTTGCATCAACGGCATCAGGGCGCAAAAAGAAAAAGCCAGAATGATCATCTGAAAGCTGAAGAGCCGGGCGTATCGGTTGAGCCACATGGTGTAGGCCATAATTGTTAGACTTGCAAGCAGAAAAGCCGGCCAGAGGTAGCTTCCCAGGCCAGTGTCCGCCGGCTTGAGGATGACGCCAACGCACTGGCTGATGCCAAAAAGCATACTGTAGGCAAACATCTGTAGATGGGCGCCGTTAAGGGTTGCCCGTGAAAGCCCGCTTAAGACTGGCTGAGGGGCGCGGGCGGACTGGTCGGGGGCGGCGGGC
>JAISMZ010000153.1 GCA_031276475.1 Coriobacteriales bacterium | reverse complement strand
ATCTGCCTCGGTTGTCCAAAGGTAGAAGTCGATGCCCCAATCGTGGTCTTTTGACTGCTGATCATCAAAACCGAAGCACTCTGAACCGTTGCCCACCAAACCGGCGGCCAGGCGAGGATAGAGCGTGGCGAAATCCTGTTTGAGCTGCGGCTCTGCGACCTCACGATAGTAATGTCTGCTGAGCTCCAACGCTCCCAAGGCTCAACCTCCGTTTTTCTGGTCCTGCGCTGTGCGGCGCGTCTGAGCGAGCGCCTCGCGCACCTGGGCAAGATTGCGTTCAGCCACCGCGTATTCGGCGTTGCGGCCAAAAAAATGTTCGGTGAGCACCAGTGCCTCTTGCAGGGCGGCTTCAGCGGCCGGATAGTCGCCCTGCTCAAACCGCAAGGCAGCAAAGGTGGCCAGTGCGGCCGCGTGATGGACATTTTCACGGGGCATCCGCTGATAGAGTGCAAGGGCATTCCCGCAGGCTTCTTCGGCCTCGGCCATACGTCCCAGCTTAAGATAGATACTGGCCAGGTTATTGTAAGTAGTTGCCAGCTCGTGCTCGTCACCCACACCGGCACGTATCAGCTTTGCAGCCCGCTCTGCGTGGCTCAGCGCCAGCTCAAACTGGCCGGTGTCGCAATACAGCAAAGAGATGTTGTTCAGCACGCTGGCCGTAAGATAGCGGGCGCGTTGCTGCTCTTCAGGGCTGATGTTGGTGCTGTCTGTCAAGCTGGCCAGAACCGCCTGAGCGGCGCCATAGTGCTCCAAAGCCCGGAGGGCATCGCCCGTCAAACGATAGCAGCCCGCAATGTTAATCAGCACGACGGCGTAAGGCAGCGTGTGCGTCTGCCCCTTGGCCTGGAGCGTTTTTTGCAACCGCACAAAAGCCTGCTCGGATTCCTGATAGCGACTGATGCCGCGGTAAAGCGACGCCAGTTCGTTCAGCAGAGAGAGAAAGAAAGCGCTTTCGCTTTCGCCCTGCTCTTCAAGCACGGTCAGGCGATCGAGCAAGAAACGCTCAGCCGCCTCAGGCTGGCCGGACGACAACAGTGCGTCGAGCTCCCGCAGCCAATCTTCAGGCATGCGAGGCTCCTGTGGCAGAGACGGAAACAGGCGTGGGGGCAGCCACAGCGGGGGTGGAGGTTCCTGCGGCAGCGGCGGTGGCCGCGGTGGCCTCAGGCGCAGCGGCGGTGGCCACGACGGCCTCCGCGTTCTGTTGGCGCGCGGTCTTCTCCGCATCTTCCAGGGAAGCAAAGCCGCAGGAACGCATCTCGCCAAGAAGAATCTCCTCGACGATGGAGATGCCCTGGCTTTCCAGCAGCTCAATCTGTTCGAGCAGCAATTTGAGTGTTGCCTCGGAGTAGGTGAGCAGCTCTCCCAGCTGATAGGATTGAATCGAGACCTCGCTGCGGGAAGCGTCGCCTGCGGTAAGGGGACGGCCGCGACGCCCAAAGTAAGGGTAGCGCTGACGCAAAATTCGGGTCTGCCGCATCATCAACGCAAGAATCGCGTCGGCAAGCGCAAAGGCGCCCTCTTCGGGCAGATGCACCAGTGGCAAGTAGGTCTCCGTCAGCTGAGGAGCGTCAATCAACATCATCAGCACGTACTTTTCCTGAAGTAAATTGCGCCCCTGCTCTCCCGCCACGATCAGGTCGTTAAGGTAAGAGGCTGCGGCTGCCTCGGACCAAATCGCAAACTGACTGCGTCGCATGACCGTGAAGGATTCGGGGTCTTCCTGGCAGGCAGCGCGATTACCGTTCTTCTCGTTCACGGCCACAAACATCTCCCACTCACGAGCGACAATCGCGTCAATCGTTTCGCTTTTGGCATAGCTGATAGAGGCGGCGTTCATCATCATCTCCAAAAGACCGAGTGCCGAGCCTTATGCAAGTATAAACAAGTCGATCAACAAAATGTGGCGACAACGCGAGGAGAGAGCAGCGAAATCTGAAAGATAGGCACAATATCATCCATTGGTGCCGAGCCGTCAAGAGCAAATTAAGCCTTTGGAGCTTATGGTAAAGCTCGTTTCTCGATGCAATAATACAGAAAACCGTTTCTCAACGAGCCGATTTTCGCGTCGCGTCTGACGGGGAAAGCCGTGCGCAAAACAAGAATGATTGAGCGTCTTATAAGCGTACTTTTGCTGTGTCATTGTTGTAAAGATTTATTTTTGAGCGCGGCGATGGCACGCCAACAGGATATGGCACCAATTGTTACCCGATAAGGAGGTTATCTGCATGGCTATGAGCAAGGAATGGAGACGAGAAAACGCGGACGGCTCGGTGAGCATCCGATCGTGTTGTTGGTCACCGCCCGGCGATCACCCGGTCGGCTGCGGCATGTGGCTGACCGTTAAAGACGGTAAGCTGATTGACGTTGAAGGCGACGAGGAGCACACCATAACCAATGGCAGGCTGTGTATCCGGGCACTCGACCTGCCCGAGATCGTCCATTCGGATAAGCGCGTCCTTTATCCCATGAAGCGGGCTCAGGAAGACCGCGGCAAGGACGCCTGGGAGCGCATAACCTGGGATGAGGTCTTTGAGCTTGTCTGCGGCAAAGTCAACTACTTTAAGGAGAACTACGGCAACGAGTCAATCATGGTCTTTGGCGGTACGGGGCGCGAGGCTTGTATCTATTACTACCCGCTGGGGTTCTCCACACTTCAAACCCCTAACGTCTGCTACGGGCAAAGTGGCTGGTCGTGCTACGGCCCCCGCTGTTCGATTACCGATTACATCCTTGGAGCCGGTTATCCGGAGATCGATTTTGCCGGTTATTTTGAGGATCGCTACAACAACCCCGAGTTCGAGCTGCCCAAATTTGTGGTTTGCTGGGGCAAAATGCCCTTAGCCTCCAACGGCGACGGTCTGTTTGGGCACGCGCTGATTGACATGATGAAGCTCGGCACCCGGATCATCATGATCGACCCGCGCATTACCTGGCTCGGCGCCATAAAGGGCAACATCAACCTCCAGATAAAACCCGGTAGTGATGCGGCGGTCGGTCTGGGCCTTGCCCACGTGATC
>JAISMZ010000054.1 GCA_031276475.1 Coriobacteriales bacterium | reverse complement strand
TTGAGGATCAGTTTAATCTTCGTCGTTATCCCGCAGAGGATTCCGAGCGGATCCACATGGTCTGGACCGACTGCCCTAAATGGACGTCATCATGGAATGGCGGCAACGAATTCATCAAGGCTTTGCGCACCGACATTATTGAATGCGTAATCGCCCAGCACATCTGGATGGAGGATGACTGCCTGCTGGCCGACATTCTGTTGCCGGTGAACACCAAATTTGAAGAGCGCGATATCAATGCCGACATCATGTCCGGTAACTACAATATGTTGGTTTTGGAGGAGCAGACAATCGAGTCTTTGGGCGAATCAAAAAGCGACTGGGAATGTGCTTTGGCTGTTGCCGAGAAGCTGGGAGTAACCGAGCAGGTCACCGGCGGCGTGACCTTGGAGCAGAAGCTGCGCCGCGGTTTTGAGAACTCCGGTGTTCAGGAGCACATCAGCTTTGATCAATTTTTGGAGCGTAAGGCCTATCTGGTACCGCCAGCTGATGACTGGGAAAGCGACGCCGCCGGGTTTTATGGCTTTTACCGTGACCCGCAGACCAGTCCCTTAAAAACTCCTTCGGGGCTGATCGAATACTACTCGCCGCGCCTCGCCGAGCACTTTCCCGAGGATAGGGAGCGAATGCCTTATCCGCGTTGGATTGAAAACGGCGAGACCCATCCGGATGAACGCCTGGGTGGCGAGCGAGCAAAGCGCTATCCGTATCTGCTTGTCTCCAATCATCCCCATTGGCGCCTGCATTCGCAGCTGGATGACTGCGCCTGGTTTCGCGAGATTAAGACCTGCAAGGTAGTGGGTCCTGACGGCTATGCCTACGAGCCACTCTGGGTAAATCCTGTTGATGCCCGCGAGCTTGGCGTTGCCAGCGGGGATGTGGTAAAGATCGTCAACGAGCGCGGCTGGACGATGGGCGGCGTCTACGTGACCGAGCGCATTCGCCCGCAGACCGTGCTGCAAGACCATGGCGCACGGATGGATCCGATTGAGCTGGGCGTCTCTGACCGTGGCGGCACGAACAACCTGATCGCGCCCAAAGCCATCGCCTCCAAAAACTGCGCAGGTGAGGTAACCAGCGGTTTTCTTGTTGGCATAGAGAAGGTGGACGTCTTCGATCTGGCTCGTCGTTACCCGGAGGCCTTTTCTCGGCCCTATGACCCCGAGACCGGGCCGCTGCATATTGTTGCCGCGACGGCTGACGAGTGAAGTGGCGCGGTTTGTGACCATGCGCCAAGGTGTGGGGTTGGTGCGCCAGGCGTCCTGTGCGAAGAGTGGAAAGTGGAGCAGAAGATGAAGGTCTTTGTTGTTGATATCGCAAAGTGCAACGGCTGTTATGGCTGTCAGGTGGCCTGCAAGGACGAGCATGTTGGCAATTCCTGGGCGCCGTATTCGTTGCCGCAACCAAATACCGGCCAGTACTGGCTTAAGGTAAAAGAGTGGGATCGCGGGCAGGTGTCAAAAGTCTGGGTTGAGTATCGGCCCTGGCTCTGCATGCACTGCGATGACTCTCCCTGCGCCAAGGTGGCTCCCGATGCGGTGTATAAGCGTCCGGACGGATTAGTGATTCTCGATCCCGAAAAATCCAGAGGACATCGCGAGCTGGTGGATGCTTGTCCTCACGGTGCAATCTATTACAACGAGGAACTGGATACCGCGCAAAAATGCACGGGCTGTGCCCATCTTGTTGATGCAGGCAAACTTCCGCACTGCGTAGATCTCTGCGCCACCGGTGGCCTGCGTTTTGGCGATGAGGAGGACTTTGCCGCCGAGATCGCCCAGGCCGAGACCTTTGACGATACGGGAATTAGTGTGACTGGTCGCGCAGGTGCAACCAGGCCGCGCGTCTATTATCTTAATCTGCCCCATCTGTTTATCGCCGGCGACGTCTGGGATCCTCAGGCCAACGAGATCATCGAGAACGCCGAGGTAACCCTGACTTTGCCGGATGGCAGCACGCGCAGCACAACGACCGACGATTTTGGCGACTTCTATTTTCGTCGGCTTGACGCGGGCAGATACGACCTGCACATTGAGGCTGAAGGCTTTGCGACCATCGAGCACAAGGCTATTGAGTTGCATGACAGTTTGAATCTTGGTGATTTTCCTCTGGAAAGAAATCAGTCTGCCACGCTGCAGGCAAGTATCGGATCATGAGGTGATTTTTGTGACCGCCCCTCCCTTTAATGAGAACGAATTGCATGTCGTTGCCGAGCTGCCAAATTTTAACGGCAGCGACCCTGTGGCTGTTTATGATTTTCCGGTAACGCCGCGTGAGGGTGTTTTGGCATTGTACGAACGCAGGCCGTTGTGGCAGATCATGATCTGTTTTGGTGTGGAGATGACCACCTTTTGCCCGAGCTGCAATCCCGATGCTGTGGCCAGGGCTACGGTTTTGGATGCCACGACGGTACCGGGGGTCTCAAACACCAGCGCGGGCGTGGATATGTTCGGTCGCGAATGGGTCTTTGAGCCCGACATCGCCGGCTCGATGATTCTTCCCGGCAATCCGTTGGTTGTGGATGCCAACGACCTGGAGGCAGCATTGATCTGGCCAGACATCGATTCCTGGGACTGGGAAGGGTCGGTGCGCGACAACAAAGGTTTCTTTGACAGCGGCAACTATTATTTTCATATGTTTCAGAATGGCTATTTTGAACGCCTGATCTCGTTGATGGACTTTGAGAACGCGCTGGTTGCC
>JAISMZ010000003.1 GCA_031276475.1 Coriobacteriales bacterium | reverse complement strand
CCGTTATAGGCCGGATAACCGCTCTCGCCGTGAATCGCCGTGTCCAGGCCCTCGTTCTCGGCGTTTTGGTCAACGCTGAGGCTGCCCTTAAAGATGACCTTCACTACCAGACCGATGATCAGCGCCATGACGGCTACAAAGATGATGGTTATCACAATGCCGATTATCTGAGCGATCAGCAGCGCCGGGTCGCCGGTGTAGAACAGGCCGCCGTTATCGGTCCAGCTGAGCTCCGGCACGCAGAACAAGCCCGTCAGGATGCCACCGGTGATGCCACCGACGGTGTGGCAGCCAAAGGCGTCCAGCGCGTCGTCGTAGCCGAGCTTGGGCTTAAGGGCCGAGATCGCAAAGTAGCAGATCGGCGCGACGATGACGCCCATGATAATCGCCGCCCAGGGCTCAACAAAACCAGCGGCCGGGGTGATTACCACCAGACCGGCCACCAGGCCGGTGCTGGCGCCGACCAGCGTGGACTTGCCGGTCTTCAGCTTCTCAACCACCGACCAGGAAAGCAGCGCGGCAGCGGAGGCGGCCAGGGTGTTAACGATGGCCAAAGCAGCAATGCTGTCGGCGGCAAAGGCCGAGCCACCGTTAAAGCCAAACCAGCCAAACCAGAGCAGGGCCGCACCGAGAACCACAAAGGGGACGTTATGCGGGCGATAGCTGAGCAGTCCAAAGCCCTTGCGCTTGCCCAGAAGCAGACAGAGCATCAGACCGGTGAGTCCAGAGGAGATATGCACGACGTCGCCACCAGCAAAGTCCAGCGCTCCGATGGTGTCGCCAATCAGACTGCCGTCGCCGCCCCAGACCATGTGCGCCAGCGGTGCGTAGACCAAAAGCACCCAGACGGTCACAAAGGCTACAACTGCGCCAAACTTCATGCGGCCAGCAACCGAGCCGGTGATGATCGCCGTGGTGATCATCGCAAACGCCGCCTGATAGGCCAGGTCGATCAGCGCCGGATAGCCGCCCTCAACGGCGGTCGTTGGGTCGGCCGCGGCTACCAGCGCCTGCACCTGCTCGCCTTCAACGTCAATCGTCGCGAGCTGGTAGCTGCCATCCGCCAAGCCCGTTACCAGACCGAGCGCGTCGGGCGTAGCGGCGGTGGTCTCCAGCGCGTCGCTAACCGCACCGGCACTGCCCAGCAGATCGAAGCCGCCAAAAACCGGAATCGACCCATCCCCGCCATAGGCAAAGGAGTGGCCTGCCAGCACCCACACGACTCCGACGACCCCTAAGACGATGACAGACATGAACATCGTGTTAACGACGTTTTTCCGGCGGGCCAGACCGCCATAGAAAAACGCCAGTCCCGGGGTCATCAGGAGCACGAGCATGACGCAGACAAGCATGAACGCGGTAGTTCCTGTGTCGAACATAGTGCCCTCTTTTCCTCGATGACCATTACCTTGGCTTACAGCCCCGGCGCGAATTAACCTGAGCCTCAGCAATAATCGCCGATACCCGAGCAGCCGAACAAGAGGATTTACCGACAGTTAACACAGGCGTGCGCTTGATTTAACAAAGCGGAAACAGTCAGTTGTGGAGGAGGACGGGGCGGAGCGCCGCGCACAGCGAGAAAGCGCAGGTGGACAGCGACGAAGTGGCCCGCAGTCGTTTTGCGCGAGGCCGTCGCGGGCAAACAGTCGGCGCAACGGCCCAAAATCGTCTTGTAGCTTAGTGCGCCTCTGCCCAGTTAGCGCCGCTGGAGACCTCCACGAGCAGCGGCACCTTGAGCGGCACGATTTTCTCCATAGCGGTTTTTACCAGGGCGCTGAGTTCTTCCAGCTCGTCGGCGGCGCAGTTAAAGTCCAGCTCGTCGTGCACCTGGAGGACCATCTGCGAGACCAGGCCGGCCTCGCTTATCCGCCGCGCGACCTCGATCATCGCCAGCTTGATGATGTCGGCGGCCGAGCCTTGCAGCGGGTGGTTCATCGCCGTGCGCTGGCCAAAGCCGCGCAGCGCCTGGTTGGAGGAGGTCAGCTCCTGGATGTGGCGCTTGCGACCAAAGATCGTCTCCACCCAGCCCTGCTGATGCGCCTGCTCCACGCAGCTGTCGAGGTAGGCACGAACATCCGGGTAGGCGGCAAAGTAGCGGTCGATCATCTCCTGGGCCTCCTGATAGCTGATCCCTAAGCTCTGCGAAAGGCCATAGGCCTGCTGGCCGTAGACGATGCCGAAGTTCACGGCCTTGGCCCGCGAGCGCATCTGGGCGCTGACCTCGCTTACCGGCACGCCAAAGACACGCGCGGCGGTCTCGGCGTGAAAATCCTCGCCCTCGGTAAAAGCGGTTATCAGGCGCTCGTCGCCGGAGAGATGGGCCAGCAGCCGCAGCTCAATCTGCGAGTAGTCGGCCGAGAGGAACAGTGCGTGCTGAACACCCAGCGCGGCCGCATCAGGGATGAAGGCGCGGCGGATCTCGCGGCCCAGGTCGCTGCGCACAGGAATGTTTTGCAGGTTGGGATCCGAAGACGACAGGCGTCCGGTGGTCACCACCGCCTGGTTAAAGGTGGTGTGGATGTGCCCGTCGTCGCCCATCAGCGCCGGCAGGGTGTCCAGGTAGGTGTTCTTCAGCTTGGCCAGCTCGCGGTATTCCAGCATGATTCCCGGCAGCGGGTGCAGCTCCTTTAACTCCGCTAACACCGATGCGTCTGTGGAGTAACCCGTGCTTCTTTTCTTGCGTGCGGGCAGCTTGAGCTGATTAAAGAGTATCTCCGCCAGCTGCTTGGGCGAGTCGAGGTTGAACTCCTCCCCTGCCTCGGCAAAGGCCTGGGCGCGCAGGGAGTCGATGGTCTGGGTGATGTCGCGGCTGAGCGCCTTGAGCTGCTCGGGCTCAACGTTTACGCCCAGGTACTCAATCCCCAACAGCACCGGTACCAGCGGCATCTCTATCTCGCGGTAGCAGCGCTCGGAGCCGTCCTCGCTGAGGGCGCCTGCCAGCACCTCCGCCAGGGCCCTGGTAGCCAGGGCGGCCCCGATGCCTAAGTCGCGGTCCTTCTCCAGAGTTCTTTGGGCCTTGCGCTCCTTGCGGTCCTGGGGGCGAGGATCGATGAAGCCTGGCAGGTAGTCGGCGGCCAGCGAGAAGACGCTGTCATGAATCTTGTTGGAGTCGAGCAGATAGGCGGCCAACGAGAGGTCGGTCAGGCGGCTGGCGCTGAGCTGCGCGAGGTCCAGACCCGGCGGGCGGGAGCTGTCGCGGCCGATCGCCTGTTGCAGCAGGTCCTTGGTCTGAAAGGCCACCAGCTGGCCCGACTCGGCAATCAACGCCAGAGCCTGTGCGTACAGCGCGTGGTCGTCAAATACCAGTATCTCGGGGTCAGCGGCGACGTAGAGGCTGCTCTCGTTGTCAAACAGCGTCTGGGTCGCGGGTTTTTGCAGGTGCGCGGCCAGCCTCTGGGAGTTGCGGCCGACTATCTTGCGCAGCAGCTCCAGTGCTGCGCTGCCCTGGTAGACATTGTCCTGCTCAAAGGCCAGCCATTCCGCCGTGCTTTTGGCGTTAACGTCCACGTCTGACGTGGCATAGCCGCCGCTGGTGCCCGCGCCTGCACCGCTGGCCGCCGCGCCTGCACCCGCGCTCGCGCCGACCAGCTTTAGCACCTTGTTCAGATGGGTGATAAAGCCGTAGCTGGAGAAGGTCTCGCGCACGGCCTGGGCGTCAAAGCGGGGAAAGCTCAGCTCCTCCCAGGCAAGCTCCAGGGGTACGTCGGCGATGATCGTTGCCACCTCGCGCGATGCCAGCGCCTGGTCGCGGTTGGCCCGCAGATTCTCGCCCAGCTTGCCTTTTATCTCCTCCGCGTGGGCCAAGACGGCGTCCATGCTGCCGTATTCCACCAGCAGTTTGGTGGCGGTCTTTGGGCCCACCCCGGGCACTCCAGGGATGTTGTCCGACGCGTCGCCCATCAGCCCCAAAAAATCCGCCACGCGCTCTGGCGGCACCCCAAAGCGCTCGATCACGGCCTCGCTGTCATAGATCGCAATGTCGCTCATCCCCGTGCGGGTGTTAACCACGAAGGTTCGTTCGTCCACCAGCTGCAAGGCGTCCTTGTCGCCAGTGACCAGAAAGGTCTCGCTGTCGGGCAGGCCCGCGGTCTGGGCGGCAACCGTGCCGAGGATGTCGTCGCCCTCCCAACCCTGGATGCGCAGCACCGGGACGCTCATCGCGCCGAGCAGCTCCTCGATGATTGGGAACTGCACCTTCAGGTCGGGGTCGGTGGGCGGGCGCTGGGCCTTGTACTTCTCAATCGCCTCCAGTCTGAACGCGGGAACGCCGGCGTCAAAGGCGCAGACCAAAACGTCGGGCTTGAACTCCTCAATGAACTTCAGCAGCATAGAGAGAAAGCCGAAACAGGCGTTTGTTGGCCGGCCATCCGGTGCGTTCATCGTTGGCGGCACCGCGTGAAAGGCGCGGTGCATCAGCGAGTTACCGTCGATTGCGGCGATTTTGCGCATCAGGGCCTCCAAAGGGTTGCAGACATCGGGGGTTCCAGGGCTTCTTCACATTGGCGTGGGGCTGGGCGGTGCGGGCGCATCTGAGCGAGAAAGGGTACCGGCATCAGGAATTCCAGAGATAGCCAACGCCGCGCACGGTCTCCAGACGCTGCGCCAGCTCGGGGCCGAGCTTGGAGCGCACGCGACGGACGTGCACATCAACGGTGCGCGAGCCGCCGTAGTAGTCAAAGCCCCAGACCCGCCTGAGCAGCGCGTCGCGCGAGTAGGTGCGTCCGGGATGGGTGATCAGAAATGCCAGCAGGGCGTATTCCAGATAGGTTAGATCGAGGGTCTGGCCATCAACCTTTATCTGATAGGTCGCCAGGTTCAGCGTCAGGTTGCCAACGCGGATAAAATCGGCGCTGCCGGCCTCCTCCCCGGGCCAGAGCAGCTGGTGGATGCGTACCTGGAACTCGATGTCCAACGCCTGACGCATCACAAAGTCGTAGCTCAGCCGCCGCGGCAGCCGTGTGGCGGCCAGACTCTCGGGGGCGACGACCAAAAGCAGCGAGACCGAGCCTTCGGCCGAGAGCAGTTCCTCGATCTTCTCCACATCTTCGCCGTTGGCCTGGCCGGCCTCGATGATCACCAGATCCAGATCCTCAGGCGCTACCTCTTTAAGAGCGTCGAGCGCCGTGGCGTTAACAAAGCGCGCCTCGGCGTCCATACCCGCAAAGATTGCGTTCAGTTTATGTGCCAGCTCCGGTTGTCTGGTCGCGACGAGCACGCTGCGGCGATGCATCTGGGCTGTTCTCCTGACGTTTAAAAACGGTTTGGAGTAGTCTACCACAATGTGGCCAGAAGAGCGTTTGGCTGCGAGTGGAACACGGCGCGTTCTTCTCCACAGGGTCTTACCCTTTTTTGCGAATCGTTGCCAATGTCGCACCGAATGCGGAATTTCTCAACATTTAATCCCCCGGAAACAATTATCGGTTACTCTGGTAGCTGTCAGATTCCACCGACGTAAGGAGTGCTCGAAATGACAACGATCAGTGAATGGTATGGCAGCCTCGTTTTTAACGATGTTGTCATGCAGGATCGTCTGCCGAAGGCAACCTACCGGGAGCTTTCCAAGACGACCAAGGAAGGCAAGCCTCTTAATCTGGAGGTTGCAAACGTCGTCGCACACGCGATGAAGGAATGGGCCATCGAGCTGGGTGCCACGCATTACACGCACTGGTTTCAGCCGTTGACCGGCATCACCTCGGAGAAGCACGACAGCTTCGTCGATCCTCAGACAAACGGCAAGGCCCTGCTCAGCTTCTCGGGCAAGGAGCTGATTCAGGGCGAGCCGGACGCCTCCAGTTTTCCCTCCGGCGGCATCCGCGCCACCTTTGAGGCCCGCGGCTACACCGCCTGGGACCCCACCAGTTACGCCTTCATCAAAGATGGCGTGCTCTGCGTCCCCACCGCCTTTGTCAGTTACACCGGCGAGGCCCTGGACAAAAAGACGCCGCTGCTGCGCTCGATGGACGCGATTGCCCGCGAGGCCAAGCGCGTGCTGGCGCTGTTTGGCAAGGAGGTCTCCCAGGTGGCCACTACCGTCGGCCCCGAGCAGGAGTACTTCCTGATTAAGCAAGAGGACTACAACGAGCGGCTCGACCTGATAATGACCGGCCGCACGCTCTTTGGCGCCGACCCGGTAAAGGGCCAGGAGTTGGAGGAGCACTACTTTGGCGCCGTCCGTCCCACCGTCAAGCGCTTCATGGAAGAACTCAACGAGGAGCTTTGGAAGCTCGGAATCCCGGCGACCACCGAGCACAACGAGGTTGCCCCGGCCCAACACGAGCTGGCACCCGTCTTTTTAACCACCAACGCCGCCGTGGACGCCAACCTCCTAACGATGGAGCTGATGCGCAAGATAGCCTCGCATCACAAGCTGGTCTGCCTGCAGCACGAAAAGCCCTTTGAGGGGATCAACGGCAACGGCAAGCACAACAACTGGAGCATCTCGGCCGACGGTGCAAACCTGCTCGATCCCGGCTCCACGCCCTTTGACAATTTGCAGTTCCTGGTCTTTTTAACGGCGGTTATAAAAGCTGTGGACGAGTACCAGGGCCTGCTGCGGATGAGCGTCGCCAGTGCGGGCAACGACCACCGCCTGGGCGCCAACGAGGCGCCGCCGGCGATTATCTCGATATTCCTCGGCGACGAGTTGGAGACCGTGGTCTTTGATATCATCGAGAGCAAGGCCCACATCTCCACCGGTGACGTAACCATGGATCTCGGCGTGCCCACCCTGCCGACCTTCATCAAGGACAACACCGATCGCAACCGCACCTCGCCCTTTGCCTTTACCGGCAACAAGTTTGAGTTCCGAATGGCCGGCGGCGAGGTCAACCTCTCCGACGCCAACATGATCCTGAACACGATAGTCGCCAAGGCGCTGGCCGATTATGCCGATGCCCTGGAGGGTTCTACCGACTTTGAAGGCGACACCAAGGCCTACCTGAAAAAGGCGCTGACCAGCCATCAGCGGATCATCTTTAACGGTGACAACTATGCCGCCGAGTGGCCCATCGAGGCCGAGAAGCGCGGCCTGGCCAACTACAAGAGCACGCCTGAGGCCGTCCAGCAATACGTCACGCCCGAGGCCATCGAGCTCTTTGAGCGCTTTGCCGTGCTTTCCAAGGGCGAGATTGAGGCCCGTTACGAGGTCAAGCTGGAGCACTACTCCAAAAAGATTAACATCGAGGGCCTGGTGACCGCACGGATGGCCCGCGCTCGCTTCCTGCCGGCTATCATCGAGTACTCCACAACGGTGGCGGCCTCCGTCGCCTCCAAGAAGGAGGTCTCTGAAGCTTTGGACACCTCAGCCGAAGAGGATCTGCTCGCGGCTTTAACCGGGGGCATCAACACCATCAGCAAAAATGTCGTCGTCCTCGAGGAGGCCATCAAGGCAGCTGCTGAGGTTGAGGACTCCCTGGAAAACGCCCGTGCCTACCTGACCAAGGTGATCCCGGCGATGAACGCCGTGCGCGCCGCGGTTGACGAGATGGAGATTCTCGTGGGTCATGACTACTGGCCGGTACCAACCTACAATCACATACTCTTCTACACCTGATCCAACTCCCGCACTGCCCTCGTGGGAGTTTGTTTCGGGCACTCAGACGGCCGGTGGGCTTTTGCCTGCCGGCCGTCGGCTTTTTGTATGCGACAGACGAGGAATAGAGGCGTACTGACAAGAAAATCGGCGAGGGACGGCTCTTTTCATTGTATCCATATGTTATCGCCGAGTTGCGAGAGGATCCGGAAAACGAGAAGATCCTTGCGGAGGTGCTGTGATGAGTGACGATATTAATGTTATTTGGAGAGCAGGCGAAGGCGAGATGCCGTCAAAGGCACGCCATGTCGTCGATGCTGCACGCAGCGAGGTGATTCTACGGGCGCTCCAACTCCCTGAGGGGATGGTCGATATGATTATCTATAATTCGGAGAAAAGCGCGCAGTCCGTACCGGAATACATCTCGACTCTGCTGGCTCAACAGCTCAAAACCGCCTAGGGAGTATGGGAGCGGGCCTTCGCACTTCTCTCTATGTCGTCCTCCGTGCTGCCGCAAGGGCCTGTATCGCCACAACTCACCCCGCGGCTTTGGCCTGATTGCCGGTAATCGCGTAGTTGCCGCGGTCGTTGAGGTCGATGACCAGGCTGGAGCCGTCCTCCACCTCGCCGGCGACGATGGCGTTGGCTACCAGATCGACGATGTTGCGCTGGATCAGGCGCTTTAGCGGTCGCGCCCCGTAGACCGGGTCAAAGCCGTCTATCGAGAGCTGCTCGACGGCCGCGGGGGCAATCTCAATCTGGATATGCTTGTCGGTCAGGCGCTTGCGCACCTCCTGGAGCTGGAGCGCGACGATGGCGTCGATGTTGGCCATATCCAGCGACTGGAAGATGATGATGTCGTCGATGCGGTTTATGAACTCCGGGCGGAAGGTCGCGCGCAGGGCCTCGTCGATGGCCTTCTCCAACTTCTTCTGATCGTCTATTTCTGGCGCGGGCTGCTGCTTGCCGTCCTTCTTCTTCTTGTCACCGTCCTCCATCCCCAAGCGCCCGCTGATCTCGCTCATCATGTCGTCAACCATGTTGCCAATGCCGCCGGAGGCGCTGACGGTGGCGGCCAGGTCGCCTTTGTCCGAGGCGATGGAGGCAGTGATGTCGTGCAGGCCGCCGCCGCCCGTGCCACCGCGCATATAAAAGTCGCGTATGAACTGCGAGCCCACATTGGAGGTCATGATCACGATGGCGTTGCGAAAACTGACCACCCGGCCCTGTCCGTCGGTCAGCCGTCCGTCATCAAAGACCTGGAGGAGGACGTTGAAGACGTCGGGGTGGGCCTTTTCTATCTCGTCGAGCAGGATCACGCTGTAGGGCCGCCGCCGCACCGCCTCGGTCAGCTGCCCGCCCTCGTCATAGCCAACGTAGCCGGGAGGGGCGCCAATCAGGCGTTGGACCGAGAACTTCTCCATATACTCACTCATGTCGATGCGCACCAGGGCCTTCTCGTCGTCAAAGAGGAAGGCCGCCAGCGTCTTGGCCAGCTCGGTCTTGCCCACGCCCGTGGGGCCGAGGAAGAGGAAGGTGCCGATTGGCTTGTTGGGGTCGGAGAGGCCCGCCCGGGAGCGGCGGATGGCACCGGAGATGGCGGCCACCGCCTCATCTTGGCCGACCACGCGCTGGTGCAGCTGTTCTTCGAGGTTGACCAGCTTCTCTAACTCGCCCTGCATCATCTTGGTTACCGGGATGCCCGTCCAGGTGCTAACGACGATGGCGATCTCTTCCTCGGTGACCTCCTCTTTGAGCAGGCTGTCCTGGCTGGCGCGGCTCTCCAGAAGCTCGGTGGCGGTCTTCAGGTCGTTTTCGAGGGCGGGGATGGTGCCGTAGCGCAGCTCGCTGGCGGCTTGCAGCTCGTTGTCGCGCGTTGCCCGCTCGTAGTCGTTTTGCGCCTGGTCGAGCTCGGTCTTGAGCTGCTGGACGCGGACGATTGCGTCCTTCTCGTTGGCCCACTGCGCCTTCATCCCGTCCAGCTGCTCGCGGATGCCGGACATCTCCTTGCGCAGCACCTCCAGCCGCTCGGCGCTGATATGATCGGATTCTTTGAGCAGGGCCTGCTCCTCTATCTGCATTTGGATCAACTGTCGCTCGATGATGTCGATCTCTTCGGGCATCGAGTCTATCTCGATGCGCAGACGGCTGGCCGCCTCGTCCATCAGATCGATGGCCTTGTCCGGCAAGAAGCGGTCGGAGATGTAGCGGTTGGAGAGCTCGGCGGCGGCAACGATGGCGCTGTCGGTGATCCGCACGCCGTGATGGATCTCGTATTTCTCCTTCAGGCCGCGCAGTATCGAGATGGTGTCCTCAACGCTGGGCTCGCCTACGTAGACGGGCTGGAAGCGGCGCTCCAAGGCAGCGTCCTTCTCGATATATTTACGGTATTCATCCAGCGTGGTCGCGCCGATGGCATGCAGCTCGCCGCGGGCCAGGGCCGGCTTGAGCATGTTGCCGGCGTCCAGCGAGCCTTCTGAGCCGGCGCCGGCGCCGACGATGGTGTGCAGCTCGTCAATGAACAGGACAATGCGCCCCTCGGCCTGCTGCACCTCGCGGAGCACCGCCTTAAAGCGGTCCTCAAACTCGCCGCGGTACTTGGCGCCGGCCAACATGCTGGCTATGTCTAAGACGACCAGGTCGCGGTCCTTCAGGGAGGTCGGCACGTCGCCGGTGATGATTCGCTGGGCCAGGCCCTCAACGATGGCCGTCTTGCCGGTGCCGGGCTCGCCAATCAGCACGGGGTTGTTCTTGGTGCGGCGGCTGAGCACCTGGATGGTGCGGCGGATCTCCTCGTTGCGGCCGATTACCGGGTCGAGCTTGCCGGCCCGGGCGGCCTCGGTGAGATTGCGCCCGTACTGCTCCAAGACCTCAAACTGGGCCTTGGAGGTCTGGTCGGTGACGCGGGTCGCGCCGCGCAGGTCGCTGTAGGCCTGCTCCAGGCGATCGGGGGTGACGCCGGCCACGCTGAGCACCTTGCCGGCCGTGCCCTTGTCGGCGGCCAGCGCGATTAACAGATGCTCGGTGGTGACAAAGCTGTCCTCCATCCTGGCAGCCGTCTTTTCGGCATGGTTGATCACACCGAGCAGCTCCTGGGAGGGCACGCTCATCACCTGGCCGCTGACCTTGGGCGCGGACTCGATCTCTTTGGTGATGGCGGCGTTGAGGGCGTCCGGCGAGGCCCCGGTGCGCTCGAGGATGCTGTTCAGGTTGTTCTCGCGGGCGTCCAGCAGCGCCTTGAGCATATGCTCCGGTTTGACCGTTGGGCTTTCCGCCTCGCTGGCCAGGCCTAATGCCTCCTGAAAGGCTTCCTGGGTACTGACGGCCCATTTGTCTGGTCTCATGACTGCTCCTTAGTTGTTTGTTGCCTGGTCGGCGGTTGTTGGTTGCTGCGGGACGGCTGCGACATCTGCGGCAGTAGCGGCATCGGCGGCGCTGACGGCGGCGTCGGCAGCGTCAAAGAGGGTGATCGCACGATTCTGAACACGTACCAGCGCCGTTATCTGCTGGCGCATCTCGTACTCGTGCAGGTGCTCGCGCAGGCGCACCACCTGGCGCTGGAGCTTCTCAATCCGATCATCGCGCTGTTCCAGGCGATCCTGCAAATCGATGATTCGCATCACGCCGGCCAGATTGATCCCCTCGGCCGTCAGCTGGCCGATAAGCTCCAGCTGCTCGATGTCGGCCTGGGAGTAAAGTCGCGTGTTGCCGGCCGAGCGCTGCGGGCGCACCAGGCCCTTGTTCTCGTAGACGCGCAGGGTCTGGGGATGCATGCCGGCAAGATCGGCGGCGACGCTGATCATGTAGAGGGGTCGGTTGCGATCGTTGCCTGTCATCATCTTCAAACACCTTTCATCGGATAGCACTGGAGGGGTACTGGGACTGGCTTGCGGGCAGCGCGGCGGGGGCGGGCACGGGCACCGCGGCCGGCAGGTGACTCAGCGACAAACCGGCGGCTGCAGCCGCGGGCGTCCCAGCCGCCACGCAGACGCCCTAAAACGCCCGGACCTTCTCGCCGCCTTCCTTACGCGCCTGCGCCAGAGCCTCAAAAGCCTCGCGCTCGGCGTCGCTTAAGGCCTCGGGCACCACGATCTTTGCCTTTACGCGCAGATCCCCGTGGCCGTCGCCTTTCACCCTGGCCGCTCCCTTGCCTTTAATCAGAAAGACCTTGCCCTCCTGAGTGCCCGGCGGAACCTTCAGGCGCACCTTGCTGCCATCCGGGGCGGGAACGGTGATCGTCGCGCCCAGCGCCGCCTCGTCCAGGGCCAGCGGCAGCTCCATCAAGACGTTGGCACCTTTGCGACTGTAGAGCTCGTGCGGTTTGATCGCGGTAACCACCACCAGATCGCCGGGAGCGCCGCCGCCTGAGCCGGCGCCGCCCTTACCTTTGTAGCGCAGCTTGCCGCCCTCCACAGCCCCGGCGGGAACCTTGACGTCCAGCTGCTGGCTCGTGCCGTCGGAGCCGCGCACGGTAATCCGCTTGGTCGCTCCGTTAAAGGCCTCCTCAAAGCTGACCTCCAAGGTGACCTGACGGTCGTTGCCCTTGGTCTTGCGGCCGGGAAACTCCCAGTCGGTGCCAAAAGCGCCCTCACCGTGGGCAATGCGGCTGAAGATATCGCTCCACGAGCCCATGTCGCCGTAGTCGGTAACCGTGCGCCAGCCGCCCTGCGAAGCGCCTCCGCGACCGCTGGCGGCCCAGGGGTTAAAGCCGCCCTGTCCGCCACCGGCGGCCGCAAAGGCACCGTACTTTAAAAACGTATCGTACTGCTCGCGCTTCTCGGCGTCCGAGAGCGTCTCATAGGCCTCACTGACTTCCTTAAAGCGAGCCTCGTCGCCTCCGGTGTCGGGGTGGTGCTCGCGGGCCAGGCGCTTAAAGGCCTTCTTGATCTCGGCGGCAGAGGCAGTCTCAGCAACACCGAGTATCTGGTAGTAGTTCTTCTCCTTGGTCTCCATACTGTCTGCCACCTCCTCAAATCATCGCTTGGTCACAACTACCATCGCCGGGCGCAGCAGCCTGCTGCCCATCCGGTAGCCCTTCTGATACACCTCGGCGACGGTCTCCTCGGGCTGCTCGGCACTGGCGACCGTGCCGACAGCGCTGTGCGCGTTGGCGTCAAAGGGCTCGCCCAGAGGATCGATCACCTGAACGCCTTCCTTCTCCAACACCTGGGCCAGCTTGCTTTGCACGGCCTGGATGCCGGTGATGAAGGCGTCCGCGTCAAAGGCGGCAGTCGCAGCACCTGCGCTTGTGGAGGAGGACGCCGCCTTTGCGCTCGCGGCCGTCGCGCCGCCGTTGACTGCGTTGCCGGTCGTGCCACCGCCCTTGCCAGCAGCCGCCGCGCTGCCAGCTGCACCGCCGCCCGCACCCGCGTGCTCCAGCGCCCGCTCCAAGTCGTCCACAACCGGAAGCAACTTCTCCACCAGATGCTCGGTGGCGCGATTGCGCTCCTCGGCACGCTCGGCGGCGGTGCGCTTGCGAAAGTTGTCCCACTCGGCCTGCAGCCGCAAGAAGCGGTCGCGCAGCTCCTCACGCTCGGCCTTGGCCTGGGCCAGCTCGTCTATCTCTTCGGCCAGCTCTTCAACAATCCCTTCCGCTACCGCCTGCAGATCCTCGGCAGCGACCTCGCTGTTGTCGTTGGCTTGCGAGGGGGCGGCCGCCCCCTCGTCTTTTCTCCCGGCAGCCATCGTCACTTGTCCTCGGAGTCGTCCACAACCTCGTACTCGGCCTCA
>JAISMZ010000299.1 GCA_031276475.1 Coriobacteriales bacterium | reverse complement strand
GGTGCCGGAATTGCCGGGCTGGGCGCTTTGGGCATGGGAGTCCTTACAGCATGCGCGCCGAGCTCGAACAAGGGAAGTTCTAGTGCGGCGGGCACGGGCAGCACGGGCGGCACGGATGCCAAGGGCATCTCCTGGGACCACGAAGTTGATGTTTTGGTCGTTGGCTCCGGTACCGCTGCCTACGCCGCACTGGTCGCCAAGGGCAACGGTGCGGAGAAGGTCATGGTTATCGAGAAGAGTAAGGTGTGGGGTGGCACCTCGGCTACCTCGGGCGGAACTCTCTGGGTTCCTCTGTTCTACGCTGGTCAGAAAGCCGGCATGGACGATACGCGTGCCGACGCTGTTGAGTACATGAAGCTCTGCGCCGACGGGCGCGGCAATCAGGCAGCGATTGAAGCTTATGTAGACAATGCAAATGCCCTGTGCGAGTGGACCCGCGACACCTTTGACTGGGAGTGGGTTACCGACACTCCAGGCGCTGGCTTTAAGGATTATTACGAGCCCTTCAAGGGTTTTCGTCCGCAGGGTCGCCAGGCAAGCCTTGGTAACGGTGGGGCAGGCATGTGGGTATCGCTTCAAGATCAGCTAAACGAATTGGACGTTGAGATACTCATGGAGACTACGGCGAGCAGTCTGATTCTTGATCAGAATGAGGCTGTCATCGGCGTCGCTGCACAAAGCGATGGGGCGTCAATAAACATCAAGGCCAATGTCTGCGTCGTACTCGGTACGGGTGGGTTCGACCACAATCCCAAGATGATGGCTGCTTTTCAGAGCATCCCCTCCTACGTCACCAATGCGGCAGCGGGTAATGTGGGCGACGCGCAGATCATGGGCAATGCCATCGGCGCAGCCTTGGGTAACATGGACACGAACTGGGGTCTGCCCTCATTTCTTCCTGAGCCATTTGATCCCCATGCGGAAGCAATCTTTAGCGTTGCTCTGCCCGACTGGGGTATCTCTCGTGCGGGTGCCGGCAGCATTATTGTTAACAAGCGTGGTCGTCGCTTTGCCAACGAGTCATCGGCCTATGCGGTATTCAACCGGGCCTTTGGCAACTATGACACCGGTGAGCCCGGCTGGTCTAATAGGCCTGCGGTCTGGATTTGCGACAGCAACTACCTTGCCAGCGGTGGTGGCCTGCTGCCCGGCATGAAAGACCCTGCTGACCCACTGCCTGAGAATTTCGTACGGGCAGATACCCTCGCCGAGATCGCCCAGCATTTTGGCATCGACGCCGCTGCACTCGAGGCAGAAGTCGCCACCTTTAATACGAATGCCGAGCAGGGGATTGATCCCTTCTTTCATCGCGGCGAGAAATCTGCTGACAAGAGTCTCGGTGCCTACCATCCCTATCAAAGTGAGCTTGCCAATCCCGTGCTGGCTCCTCTTGCAACTCCGCCCTTTTATGC
The DNA here is from genome assembly GCA_031276475.1 of Coriobacteriales bacterium. Lineage (GTDB taxonomy): Bacteria > Actinomycetota > Coriobacteriia > Coriobacteriales > UBA8131 > JAISMZ01. The sequence continues at coordinate 7,388 of JAISMZ010000299.1, read as the reverse complement.
CTCGTTGTATGTACCGGGAACCTGCGGTACCAACGGCGGTCTGGTAACAAACGAGTTCGCACAGGTGCTCGATACAACCGGGGCAGTGATCCCTGGACTTCTTGCCGTTGGCAACTGTGCGGCCAGCATTACCGGCGGGCAGTACTGTGGAGCCGGCATGACGCTCGGTGCCGGTGCAGTGATGAGTTACATCGGCATTCGCAAGGCATTGGGTATTGCCTGATACCAATCAATCTCCGAGAAGGAGGGTACTCTTTTGATGGAGTGCCCTCCACTTCTAAAGAATGCGAGAGGAAAGATATGACCGCAGAGAACAGGGATGGCAACGGGATTATCAAAGAAGCGGATGCGGCGGATGTGGCAGATGCGGCGGATGTGGCGGATGTGGCAGCCAGCGCAAGCCTCACAGAGGAGACAGGAGGGACGGATGGGGAGGATGCCCCGCAGGCAGATGCGTCTCCTCTGACATCAACACAACCAAGGCGCCGCAAAAGCAAAGGCAAACGTAAGAAGATCCTTTTAACGGTTGCAATCATCGTGGTAATGTTGTTTGGCAGTGCTGGCGTGGTTTATGCGACCACTCACGAGGACCCCCATTTTTGCAATGCCATCTGTCATACCCCGATGGATCCTTATGTGGAAAGCTATGACAATAACGTGTCGATAAACGAAGCGGAGGCGGCTGCTGCCAGCGCTGACGGGGCGCCCCTGAGCGTTGTTCGACACAAGAATTCTGAGCAGGAGATCAACTGTCTGAGTTGCCACGTAGCCGATTTATCTGAGCAGATCACAGAAGGCGTCCATTGGATCACCGGCGACTATACGGTGCCCCTGGAGGGCCTGACGCTCGTGGATTCCAACAATCCCAAGGACGGCGAAGTCAGCGGCGTTGAGTTTTGTCTGCGGCCCGAGTGCCACGAGGGGGTTACTACGCGCGAAGAACTCAGCGCGGCGATGGCCGACCAGCAGCGCAATCCTCATGACTCGCATATGGGTAGGCAGGATTGTTCCGATTGTCATCAGACACACGAACAGCCAACCCTGATGTGTGTACAGTGCCATGACGACATCGACTTGCCTGAAGGCTGGGTACGGGATAAAGTAACAAATTAGATTTAAGCACAAAGCATCAGTGACAGCAGGGATCGTCCCTGCTGTCACTGATGCTTGTTCCGCCAAAAGTTAAACCGACCAACAATCTGGTTGGTAGGATCTTCGGCAGCTCCAGCGCAGCCTCCTTTTGGCCTGTCGATACCGCAAAACGCCGGTTAACCTGCAAATCTCCCGCGCCTGACGATTATCTGCTGCGGACGGGGCCTGGCTGTGTGACAATAGCCGGATACGATTTTTCTTCGCGCGGGCAACGGACAGGCGCGAAGGCAGTATTGCAACACGCGGTAAACAGGCAGGAGAAGCCAGGGAGGCGGGCCAGGTATGGCGTTAGTCAGTGTCGATCAGCTGTTTTGCAAGGGCTGTGGCCTTTGTGTTGACGTCTGTCCCAAGGACATCATGCAGCTCGATCAGGAGATCATCACGCAGAAGGGCTATCATCCGGCGCATTGTATAGATCAGGAGGCCTGCATCGCCTGCCTGAGTTGTGCGCTGATGTGCCCTGACGTAGCTATCAGGATAGACAGATGAGCCGCCGCTCTCTGGTGAGCTGCCGCTTTGCGATAAGCTGCCCTCCTGTGACGCGCCACTGCTCCGCGCTGCTTGCAGCTGCGGCCGGCCAGGCGGCGCACGGCGATAGATTCGCGAAAGGATCAGGCGTATGAGTGAAAAAGTCTTGATGAAGGGAAACGAAGCTCTGGCTGAGGCGGCGATACGCGCCGGTTGCAGGCATTTCTTCGGCTATCCGATAACGCCTCAGACCGAGCTGGCGGCCTATATGGCCAAGCGCCTGCCCAGGGAGGGCGGCCTCTATCTTCAGGCCGAAAGTGAGGTTGCGGCTATCAATATGGTCTACGGGGCCGCGGCTGCCGGTGCGCGGGTGATGACCTCGTCGTCCTCGCCGGGTATCAGCCTCAAACAAGAGGGCATCTCCTATATGATTGGTGCCGATCTGCCAGCGCTGATCGTCAATGTTCAGCGCGGAGGCCCCGGGCTCGGCGGCATCCAGCCCAGTCAGGCCGATTACTGGCAGGCGACGCGCGCGGTGGGCCACGGCGACGGTCATATCATCGTCTTGGCGCCGGCAACGGTTCAGGAGATGGCAGATATGGCGGCTCTGGCCTTTGAGTTGGGCGATGCCTATCGAACACCGGTGATGATACTTGCCGACGGCCTGCTCGGGCAGATGATGGAGCCGGTGGTTTTGCCCGAGCCGCTGAACAGCGCCGATCTGCCTGCCAAGCCCTGGGCGCTGACCGGCCACGGCAATGCGCGCGAGCATAATGTGGTTAACTCGCTGTTTTTGGTGGCGCAGGAGTTGGAGGACTCAATCCTTGAGCGCTGGCAGCGCTACCGTGCGATTCAGGAGAAGGAGCAACGCGCCGAGAAGTATCTTACGGAGGATGCGGAGTATGTCATCGTGGCCTACGGCGCCGTTGCCCGCATCGCCCGCAGCGCCTGCAATCTGGCCCGGGCCGAGGGCATCAGGGCCGGTCTTATCCGCCCGATAAGCCTCTGGCCCTATCCCGTAGCGGCGCTCCAGGAGACGGTTGCCAACGCAAAAGCCTATCTGGTCTCCGAATTCTCGATGGGCCAGATGGTTGACGATGTTCGTCTGGCGTTGGCGGGCAGCCGACCGGTCAACTTCTTTTCGCACACCGGCGGCATCGTGCAGACCCCCGATGAACTGCTGGTAGCGCTGCGGCGCCTGGCGGCAGGGGAGAGCATCGACCTGGTGCCTTACCAGAGCAGGTTGGCCTGAGAGGACTGAGACGATCCGCCCGACAGAGCGCTGTTCGGGCGGCGAAACGGAGCTTATGATGAACCAGTCAAGCACACTGACAGAAGAGGCGCCTGCGGCCCTCTTCGCCCGCCCGGATACGCTGACCGAGGCGATAACCAACTACTGCCCGGGCTGTTCGCACGGCATCATCCAGCGCCTGGTGGCCGAGGCAATAGCGGAGCTGGGTGTCGCCGCAAAGACGGTTGGGGTCTGCCCCGTGGGATGCAGTGTTTGCGCCTACGACTTCTATTCGGTGGACATGGCTCAGGCCGCTCATGGCCGCGCTCCGGCGGTGGCTACGGGACTGAAGCGGGTCTATCCCGAAAACGTCGTTTTCACCTATCAGGGCGACGGCGATCTGGCCTCGATCGGCATGGCTGAGACCGTGCACGCGGCTGCTCGCGGCGAGCGGATAACGGTGATCTTCATCAACAACGCCATCTACGGCATGACCGGCGGCCAGATGGCTCCCACCTCTTTGCCCGGACAGGTTACCCAGACCAGTCCCTACGGCCGCGATGTGGCACTTGAGGGCTACCCGATCCGCGTCTGCGAGATGCTCTCGTCTCTGGATGGCGTGGCCTTGGCCGAGCGGGTAAGTGTGGATAAGCCTGCCACGGTTCGCAAAGCCAAAAAAGCGATTCGCAAGGCCTTTGAGTATCAGATCGCAGGGCTCGGCTTTACCATCGTCGAGGTGGTGGCAACTTGCCCGACCAATTGGGGTCTGACGCCGGCCGCCGCCTTTGACTGGCTGCGAGAAAATATGCTGCCCTATTATCCCCTGGGCGTCTATAAGGACAGCAAAGCCGTCTGAAAAGCCTGAGAAGCCCGATAAGACTATGGAGGAGTAACGCGATGGAGATGAACATCATGCTCGCCGGCTTTGGCGGCCAGGGCATCCTTTTTGCTGGTAAGCTGATCGCCTATGCCGGTCTTCTGGACGGGCGCGAGTTGAGCTGGCTGCCCTCCTATGGCCCCGAGATGCGCGGCGGCACCGCGAACTGCTCGGTCTGCCTCTCCGACGAGCCCATCGGATCGCCCCTGGTTACGGCCCCCGATGCCCTGCTGGCGATGAACGTGCCCTCCTTTGACCGCTTCATAAACGATGTTGTTCCCTCTGGCGTGGTAATTGTGGACAAGACCATGGCCAACGTCTGTCCAACGCGCGCCGACATCCGTTTCTGCGGCGTGCCGGCTACGCAGTTGGCCGAGGAAAACGGCCTGAAGGGCCTGGCCAATGTGATTTTGGTGGGCACGCTGCTTAAGATGACGGGCTTCTCAACAATCGAGACCCTTAACGCGGCCATTGATAAGAGCGTGCCGCCGCGCAAGCAGGAGCTGGTGGCCTCTAACAAGAAGGCCTTGGCCATCGGCTTTGACTTTGTTCCCGCAGACGATTGTCTGGCCACCAGCGCCTGATGGGCAGGTGCGCAGGCCGTGCAGTTGAAGGTGGCCACGCAGGCGGGGTTGGACACGCAGGCCGCGCCCGCGTCCGCCACGCAGGCCGCACGGAACGGTGAATCTGTTACAATTGTAATACTTTAAAAACGCGAAGGGTACAAGATGAAGACCGATGACTCACTGGCCCGCGGCGACGTGGTGCCTCAGACCCAATTCAGTGAATTGGCCCAGCGCATCGCTGGTCTGCGCGATGCCTGCGGCTATGGACTCGAGGAGTTTGCCGATTTGCTTGGAGTAGACCGCGATGCCTATCGCGACTACGAGCAGACCGGCTTTGATGTACCGGCGAGCCTGCTGATGCACATTGCCAATGTCTGCAAGGTTGATATGGGTGTACTGCTGACCGGCATCTCCACGCATCTGGACACCTACCAGGTGGTGCGGGCCGGTGAGGGCCGCGTCGTAGAGCGTTTTGCCGGTTATCATTTTCAGGATCTGGCCTACAACTATCGCAACAAGGTGATGCAGCCGCTGTTGGTGACCCTCGACCCCAGCGACGAGCCGGCCGAGCTGGTAACCCACGCCGGACAGGAGTTTAACTACGTTACCCAGGGCACGGTAGTTCTGGTCTTTGCCGACCGCGAGATCGTGCTCAATGTTGGCGATTGCGTCTACTTTAACCCACAGATTCCCCACGGGCAGCGCTGCGGATCTGATATCCCGGCTGTCTTTGTAACCATGATCACGGAGTAATTATGGATAAAATACTCAAACGTTACTGCCCTCGTATCGAGTTTGACAGTTACGAGGACTTTTTCACGAACTTTCGCATCGAGGTGCCCGAAAGCTTTAACTTTGGCTATGACGTTGTGGACGAATGGGCCCGGCTGGAGCCTCAGAAGCGCGCCCTGGTCTGGTGCGATGACACCGGTTTGGAGAAGGTACTGACCTTTGACGACGTCTCTGCCTTGTCCGATCGCTTTGCGCGAGCGCTGGCCGATCTGGGCATCGTTAAGGGCGACGCCGTCTTGCTGATGCTGCGCCAGCGCTGGGAATACTGGATCTGCGCCGTCGCCCTGCACAAGCTGGGTGCCATCCTGATTCCTGCCACTACGCAGCTGACCAGTAAGGACATCGGTTATCGGGCCCGCTCGGCTTCCGTACGGGCGATCGTCGCGCATAGCGACGAGAAAGTGCTCGCAAAAAATGCCCAGGCGCTGCCGGAAAGCCCGAGCGTGGAGCAGGTGGTAATCGTGGCCGGCGCTGCGACTGCGACTGACGGTCCGCCAGCCGCCGCGGCCGCTGCTGGCGCTGCCCCGTCCGTCTCCACAGCTGATGCCGTGCCCACAGCCGCACCCGCCCCCGCCCCCGCCACCTGGCTCGCCTGGGAGGCGCTCGTCGCCGCCGCCGATGAGCCCTGGCAGCGCCCGAGCGGCGAGGCGGCCGTAAGCAACGATGACATCATGCTGATCTACTTTACCAGCGGCACCACCGGTCTGGCCAAGATGTGCTGTCATAACTTTACGCATCCGCTCGGCCATATCATCACGGCGAAGTACTGGCAGCAGGTGCGCGAGGACCGTCTGCACTGCACGGTCTCAGACAGCGGCTGGGCAAAGTTTGGCTGGGGTAAGATTTATGGCCAGTGGATCGCCGGCGCCGTGATCTTTGCCTACGACAACGTCAAGTTTAACGCCAGGGAGCTGCTGGAGCGGATCCAGCGCTATCAGGTGAGCACCTTCTGCGTGCCGCCAACGATTTATCGCTTCATGCTTCAGGAGGATCTCTCGGCCTTCGACCTGAGCTGCGTTCAGAGTTTTGCCACGGCCGGTGAACCGCTTAACGCCGAGGTCACGCGGCAGTGGGAGCGCATCACCGGCAAGAGGATCCGCGAGGGATTCGGGCAATCAGAAGGGCCCGTCCTGCTCGCCACCTTTCCCTGGGTTGAACCCAGACCTGGCTCGATGGGCAAGCCTTCGCCGCTGATGGGCATTCAGCTGCTTGACGAGAACGGTCGCGTTGTGGCCGAAGGTGACGAGGGCAGCATCTGCGTCACCGGGCTTAAGGAGCACTACCCGCCCGGGCTGTTCGTGGGCTATTATCGCGACCCCGAGCGCACGGCCGAGGCTGTTGGTGGCGAATACTACGACCTGCACGACGTCGCCTGGCGCGACCCGGACGGCTACTACACCTTCATCGGCCGCTCCGATGACGTGATTAAATGCTCCGGCTACCGGATCAGCCCCTTTGAGGTAGAAAGCGTGCTGATTGAGCACCCTGCGGTGGTGGAGTGCGCCGTGACCTCCGCGCCCGACGCCAAACGCGGCAATGTCGTAAAGGCGACGGTCATTTTGGCCGAAGGTTTTACGCCCAGCGACGAGCTCAGGCGCCAGCTTCAAGACCACGTTAAGACCACGACGGCCCCCTATAAGTACCCGCGCATCGTGGAATTTGTGACCGAGCTGCCAAAGACGATCGGTGGTAAGATCAAACGTGCTAAAATCCGTACTGAGGACGAGGGTGGCCGCTGGGAAGAGTAGGGAGGTGCCGCCTTGCCCGGGTGGCTTTTTCCAGACACCTCACCCCGACTGCCCTAACCGCTGGAGTTTTTACTGTTATCTGAGAACAGAAAAGGAGAACCATGTCTGAGTCCGATGCCCTGCAAGCCATCGAAGAACACCGCGAGGCAATCGATGCCCTCGATCGCCAAATCGTCGAACTGCTCAACGCCCGTGCCGCCAAGTCCCTGGAGATCCGTGCGCTTAAGCCCGAGGCACGTCTGGGACTGTTTGACCCGCGGCGCGAGGAGGAGATCTTTGAAAAGATCACCGCGCACAATCCCGGTCCGCTCTATGGCGATGACCTGCTGGCGATCTATCAGGCGATACTTCGGGTCAGTAAGGAGATGCACTGATGAGCTACGTTCCCTACCACCAGGAAGGCACGATCACCGTACTGGCAGGCCCGTGCTCTATTGAAGACGCCGAGCAGATGGAGGAGGTCGCGGCGACGGTTGCGGGCCAGGGCCTGCATTGGCTGCGCGGCGGTGCCTTTAAGCCGCGCTCCAGCCCCTATTCCTTTCAGGGGCTCGGCG
>JAISMZ010000270.1 GCA_031276475.1 Coriobacteriales bacterium | reverse complement strand
GGCAAAGCGAGCGATGATCGACACGCAGGAATACTCGAGGTCTTTTACGGAGCTGACATACTCGGGGCTGAAGTGATCCTCTCCTACCAGCTCAAGGACGGTCTGTTTAATTCCGGCATTCGAGATGACGCTGTCTGCCCGGTATTCAGTACCCTGGGCGAGCACTCCCATTGCTCGGCCGTCCTCAACGAGGATTTTCTCGACAGGGGTGTCTAAAAACAGATCGACACCGTTTTTCTTCAGGCCGTTTATGTAGGCATTGGTTATCGCCACGCAGCCGCCCGAAGGATATCCAGAGGCCCGCGCCTCGGCCTCCCACTTCAGACAGCGGGCGAACTCGCCGGCGCTGAGTTTGAACTCGGGGATGCAGCAGTAGATGAAGCCGACCATGCTGATGCAGGCATGAGCAAAGGGGTTGGTCGTATAGCGGTTGAGGTACTCCTCAAGCGTCAGGTCGTCGAGTGCCGCAGTCTCTTCGTCACTCATATCTTTAATCTGACTGACGAATCTGATCACTGCCTGAAAATCCTGGTCGCTGACTTTGCCCTTGAGGTCATGGGGAAACTTGAACTGTTCGCCACCCGTACTCTGCACCGGCCGAACCTTGGTAAAGCTGATGTCGGCACTCACACCGCAGCGATTGAGAATCTGGATCACCGGACTCTTTTCTCCGCGCGAAACCAGATGAACACCAAAATCGACGGTAAAGCCTTCCTTAAAAAACGACCCGAGTCTGCCACCTGGCCGTTTGTGCTTCTCAAAAAGCGCGACTCTTTTCCCGTCATGACTGAGCATCAGTGCCGCGGCAAGACCACCGATACCGGAGCCAAGTACGAGGGCATCATATTTATCTTTCATCCTGATCAGACCTTTCCCGTTCTTTTTGTTTGGCCGTCGCGTGCTGGGCACTCATCCGTTAAAGGTTGTCACCCACCAACAGTTGCCGTGTTCCCAAAGCCTCCGCCGGACAGAAACCTCCGTAAATTAGCGGTTTTTCGCCCTGTCTGCTCACGACGCCGGTCAGCGGCCAGAGGCCCGTTAGTGCCTTTGCTGGGGGAGTGCGTAGTAGTTAAAATTCATCGAGGCGACCTGCTCGCCGTCGCTGTCATACACCGGAACTTCCAAGAAGTAATCGCCGCGACCACGCTCTTTAACGGGTCTGATTTTTTCCTCAGCTTCTTCCTGAGAAAGAGCGATGTCCACTATGAGGTCCCTGGTACCCGGCTTGAGGTATTTTGATTCGACGCTTTTGAGTACGGGAACAAAGCTGTCCGTTCCGTACGTGGCCATGAAAAGCGTGCCACCGGCGATCTCGGCCAACACGAACTCGCTTCCTGCGTAGGCGATTCCCACGTGGTTGCGATGCTTCTCGGTAAGCGGCAGTTTCAGCCGGACATGGCGCTCCTCCACAACTTCGGCAATCAGTCCAGCGTCGTTGACATAGGGCGTTGGCCCGCTGCTTACGCTTTTAGCCAATCCATCAAAGAACTCTCTGTTCATAGCTTCCTCCTAAGGTCGTCGCATTGCATTTTGGTCATAACTTGTAACCAGCGCTTTGAATCGCTGTTGTTTTACCGTCCTGTTTCGTTAAATCGCCGTTGCCTTTGCGTCACATTATTTGGGGTCGCTTCTGCTCGCGCCTATCTGAGCGCCTCACTTAACCGGGGCAGCACCGCATAGAGATCGCCTACGATTCCATAATCGGCCTGTCTGAAGATCGGAGCATTTTTATCATTGTTAAGAGCAATTATTGTTCTGGCCCGATTGGCCCCGACCATATGTTGGATCTGTCCAGAAAGTCCCACGGCTATGAACAGCTCTGGTTTGAGCATTGCGCCGGATACGCCGATATAGCGCTCGTGTGACATCCAGCCCATGCCCTCGGCGATGGGGCGCGTACAACCGATTTCTGCCTGCAGGCAGTCGGCCAGCTGCTGAGCCAGCTGGAGATCCTCCTGCTTCTCAAAACCCCTGCCGACGCTTATGACGCAGGGGACGCTGGCGAGATTGACCGCCTCGACCGTGCGAGCTTTCCTGCTTTGCAGCGTGATGCCACTCGATCCTTCTGGGGACACGATCCGTTCGCTGACCGTTGTTGTGGCGGTGGCTCTATCGTCTGTAGCGAGCGCAAGGAGCAGGCTGTCGCTTACCAGCACCACTGCGGGGGCGCGACTCACACGTTCCCGGCGCAGCGCGCTGCCGCCGTAGACCATGTGCTCGGCCAGTAAGCCCTGCTCCTCCTGAACAAGCGCTGTGGCATCGTTTATCACCCGCGTTTCAAGTGCCGCAGCCAGCTGTGCGGCCAGAAGTCGCATGCGTTTGCTGGTGGCAAGCAAGACGGCATCGGGGCTGTCGCCGCAGATCGTGCCAATCGCACAGCCGCTGTAATTCTCAAAGAGTTCCTCTTCGCTTCGCTCGATATCTGCGAGTCTGTCGGCACCGGCGGTCTCAAGTGCCGCTTGATCGTTGGTGCTACCAATCCAAAGGGCGTTTACCTTTGCGTCTTCTGTGGTGCAAAGCGTGCGGGCAAGTGTGCACAGGGCGGGGTAATCTTTTGCCGCTTCGCTCATCACCCAGATGTTTTTGCAGTTATTCATAATCCTCACACCCTCTTTATCGGGCTGCTTTTATGTCTAGGGCAAGTTTTTTGATGTTCTCTTCGGAGGCGTCTTCGTAGATGACCTGTTGGCGCTCGATGCTCGATGGCGCCCGTGTGGAGACCGTCTGGACATTGCTGGGCGGGAGGGCACCGACGTCGGAGACAGACCAGATGGTCACCGGCTTCTTGCCTGCTGCCAGGATGTCTTTGAGCTGTGGAATGCGGGGGAGGTTGATATCCGTCGTTACCGAGATGACCGCCGGCAGCGCCAGTTGCAAGACCTCTACCTCGCGCTCGAGGGTTCGCTCAACGATGACAGCGTTGCCTTGAATATCGATTTTGCTCACCGCGTTGATCGTCGTTACTCCCGCGAGGCTGCCCAACAGGGGGCCCACCTGCTGAGCGTAGAGGTCAGATGATCCTTCTCCGCAGATAACCAGGTCGTATTCGAGCTTTTTTAAGGCCTGCGCCAGCACGGAGGCTATCTGAAATGCGTCCGCATTGGCGACGGCCTGATCAACAACGCAATAGAGCTCTTGGGCCCCGCGCGAGAGGGCGCTTTTTATCAGCTTGCTGTCGGTCAGCTCCTTGCCTCCGGCACTGAGCAGCACGGCGCTCCCGGCGCTGACCTCGGCGAGACGGGTGGCCGCCTCGATGGCAACCAGGTCGTATTCGCCAATGATCCACTCGCTTCTCTCCAGATCGAGACTGCCATCAAAGCGCACAGCAATATCTTGAGCATCAGGGACGATTTTGTAACAGGCGACAATTTTCATCTGGTTTCCTCTTTGTCGTAGTTGAACAATCTCGGATTGCGGAGCGCTACAGGGCTTCCTTAAGTAGGGCCCGGCCGGCGGTATGCACCATGATCTCCTCGGTTCCGGCCATGATCCGATAGACGCGCTGGTCGCGCCAGAGACGCGAGATGCGGCAGTCGTTGACGTAGCCGATGCCGCCCATAATCTGCAGGGCATCGTCAATAACCGAAAACGCCGCCTGGCCGGTGTAGCGCTTGAGCAGGGAAGAGTCTATGGAGATGGACTGGCCGTTGTCCCTTTTCCAGGCGGTACGGTAGAGCATGTTCTGCATGTTCTCTATCTTGATTCGCATATCAACGATTTTTTCCTGGATCAGCTGGAAGCTGCCAATCGGCTTACCAAACTGCTCGCGTTGCCCCGCATATCTCACCGCTTCGTCGTAGGCACAGCGCGCCATGCCAACGTTGGCCGAGCAGATGGTCGTGCGTTCGATCTCAAAGTTTTTCATCAGTTGATAAAAGCCCTTGCCCTCCTCACCAACAAGATCGGACGGGTCGCATTCAACATCCTTCAGATAGACTTCAAAGGTGCCACACATATTGTTGCCGATTTTATCTAATTTCTCGATGCTAATGCCCGGCCTGTCCATCGGAAAGAGATACATGCTAAAGTCTTTATAGGGATTCTCATTGATACCGCTGCGGGCAACGCAAAGCAGGTAGGGAGCCCTGTCCGCACTGGTGTTGAAGGTCTTGTTGCCGTTGATATAGACCTTGCCGTCACGTTTGGTAGCCGTCGTTGCCATGGCGGCACTGTCGGAGCCGGCCTGCGGCTCGGTAAAACCTAATGTGAAGGGCTTGATGCCCCTGAGAGCATAGTTGAGCACCGACTCCTGCTGTTGCTTATTGCCGAAAGTGAGGATGTCATCCACTTCTGTGGAGTAGTTGACCCAGCAAAGTGACGGCCAGCCAAGGGCGTAGGCCTCCTCGGCGACCATCACCTGGGTCAGCAGGTCAACCTCCGTCCCGCCGTACTCCTCGGGGATGCCAAGTGAGGGAATGCCAGCATCAACCATTGCGGCGACCGCTTTTTCGGGAAACACATGGTCGCGGTCACACGCCTTGAAGTATTCTTCCAGATTGGCTCGCTGATAGGCTGTTCGCAGGCTCTCGAGCAGCAGTTCCTGTTCTTCGGTCTTCTTAAAGTCCACCCTATACTCCTAACTTTGCAGTGGCGTTTTTTTCTTTGCCGGGTTGTATTCCTGTCGCTTGCTCTGCCTGTGGAGATACTTCGCAGGCAGAGCTGCTCCAAAGGACGCTATTGGGTCTTTTCAGCCTTGGGTATCTTGATGAATATGCCGCAGAGCGCGCAGATGATGATAATCACTGCTCCGAGGATAAAAGCGTTGGTGTAGGCGCCGGTAGCCTCAAAGATTGCGCCGCCGATGGTTCCGGCCCAGGAAGTGACAAAGCCGCCGATCATCATCGCAGTGCCCAGTATCTTGGGAAAGTGATCGCGGCCCCAGAAATTTGCTATTGCAGTTGGCACAAGATTGGAAATGCCGCCAAAGGTCAGACCGACCAGGGCGTAGTAGACGAAGATGGTCCAGTCCTGGTTAAAGAAGGCCGCGATGAACAAGGCGAGCGCCGCAAAGATTCCCAGGAAACCTATCAGTCGCAAGGGCTCAACAAAATCTGAGATAATGCCTACGAGAAACACGCCGGCCATCATGCAGATACCCAGCACCGACACGCCAGCAGCGATCATCGCAGGATCGAAGCCCTGGGTAGTAAAATGGGCCACCGCACAGCCGGCATTATTGGAAAACGCATAGAAGCCCGCACTCAAGGCCAACACGATCAGATAGAAGGCGGGTCTGCGCAGGGCTTGCTTGAGCGTAACGGACTCGTTGTTCTTATACACGCGTGACGGTTTTGCGGGAGCGCTCGCTGTGGACTGAGCGTCTCCTTCTGCCACCTCACCGTCGGGCAGCTCGCCGATATCCTCAGGCCTGTTCTTGATGAAGATCAGGGCTAAGATGATAGCGATGACACCATAGACGGCCATCGCGTAGTAACCGTAGGCCCAAC
>JAISMZ010000256.1 GCA_031276475.1 Coriobacteriales bacterium | reverse complement strand
TATGCTCCGCATCAAAACCGACACAGTGTGTATCGAGGAAAGCCTGGTCGTGCAAATTAATGCTGATCAGCTCATACGCTACAGCCTCCAGCAAAGCTCCATCGGTGCCGGGTCTGCAGGGAATCCATTGATCAGCCAAAACTTGCATGGATGCATTAAAATATGGATCAATAAAAATGATTCTTGCCCCAGATGCTTTCTTGGCGTTAAGCAGATGGTACATGTCTCCACCACTATGACTCCAAGCAGGATTTTGTCCCCAAAAGACGATAAGCTTTGAGTGCTTGAGGGCTACGCGATCCTGCGCCTCGACCATGCCGAGCGCCCATACTCCTCGCATATTGCGAAATACTACTGGCAACCCGCCCTGCGATGCTTGCCCCCATGTGGTGAGGCATCCTCCGATAGCATTAAGAAGCGCACTGCCTAATAATCCCATAGAAAGCCTATTTTCGGTTTGCCCTAAAGCAAGAAAAGCGCGATTACCGTAAGTGTCTTTAATTCTCTTTAATTCACTGGCGATAAAATCAGTCGCTTCATCCCAGCTAATACGTTCCCACTCGTCTATACCGCGTAATTCAGGTTTGTAGTCAGCACCGCCTGGTTGCCAACCTTTCCGCTTCATGGGATACTTCAATCTCTCTGCAGATGTTATTATCTGTTTCGTACTTCTGCCTTTGAGACAGCTGCGCTGTTGAGGATAATCGGGACTGTCCGGATGCGTGTTGTCTGTTCCTTGTCTCAGAATAACGCCATCCACAACATAGGCTCTGTTATAGCAACGATAGCCACAGGCAGCTGCAAGGCAATTGAACGGGATCCACTCGCCGCCTTCGAGTCTTGCCGGCAGCGATTCCTCATCTGTTTCCACTACCTTATTGTCGCAGCCTGTCAACCCCAGACTCGCAGCAACACCCGCTGTGGCGGCAAGGCCAACAAACTGCCTTCGGTCTATCCCCGACTTTCCAACTTTCTCCAATAATCCAGCCATCAATACTTTCCTTTCACTCCACGCATACTCCCAAAGCGTCCGGCTAAGAGGTCAGAGGGAGGTGCCCCAATATTCGTGGCCCTGGTTCGACGGGCGCCAGTGGGCGATGCTGGGGGAAGGCGCAGCTTATTTCTTCTGGCGTCAAAGGTGTTTTAGCCGAGCAAAACCCAGTTTTTCAGAGAACGACAATTTGAACGGGCTAAGACACACTAAAAATACCATGTTTTAGCCCGCCTTCTGCAGCGGCAACCGTTGTCATCATGATTGCAACACTCAATGCGTGGTCGCCTCAGGAGAATGGCGGCATCATCTCGATGCACTTCTGTTTTTGCTCGAACTGCGGATGGACGTACAGGTCAAGGGTCGTGTTCACCGATGCATGGCCCAAAAGCTCGCTGACCGTCTTGACATCGGCGCCGTGCTCTATGAGCTGGGTTGCGAAGGTGTGGCGCAGCTTGTGGAAGCTGCTGTGCGCGATTCCCGCCCGCTTCAAGAAGCGCCCGTAATAGCTGCGGTAGCTGCGAGGCTCCAGGAATGCGGGGCTCTTGGTGGTCAGATAGCACTCGCCGTTGCTCCTGAACTCCCTGAGGCTTGGGAGGACGGCAGACGCGAGGGGTATCTCACGCAGGGACGAACGAGTCTTAGGGGTGGAAATGACGACCCTCGTCTCCGTCCCCCCGTCCAGCGTCCTTGCGTAGATGCGCTGCACCGTTTTGGAGACAAAGAGGGAGCCGCGCTCGAAATCGACGTCCTTCCATTGAAGCGCGCACAGCTCGCCGATGCGCAGCCCGCTGTACAGGGCGAGAAGAATGCCCGCGTTCTTGCTGCTGGGCTGTATTTTTGCCGCTTCGACAAGCCGCAGGAGCTCCGAGGGTGAGAATACCTCGACCTTTCGCAGGCGCGTTGGCTGTGGCAGCCGTATCTCCATCGGCACAAGCGCCAGGCCGAGGTGCTTGTGCGCTGCCTTGACGCTCGTCTTGACGATTGCAAGCAGGTCCCTGACCGATTTATGTGAAAGGCCACCCGTCCCATCGCAGCGCCCGGATCGAAGCCAGAACAGAACCGCCTCCTGAACCCTGTCCTCGGTCAGCTCATCAAGGGCGCAGTCCCCGAGAAGCGGGATGATGTGGTTGACCACCGCCATCGAGTAGGTCGCAAACGTCCCCTCTTTGGCAAACTGCCGGTACTCTGCCAGCCACTCTGACAACCAGTCCCTGTAAAGAAGCCGTGAATCCAAAATCCCCCTCCGTTCCTGCGAAGATGAAGCGATGGGAAGTCACTGTCCGGCTCAAGCCGCCCATAGGCAATAGGGACAAGACCGACGCTGGAGCAGCGGCACATGGCACCACGCTACGCGATACAATGGGCTGCGTACAGGGGAACGGATTTTATGCCGTTTCCAAAGCCGAAGTTCCTTGCCGAGCAGCGAATCACGTACTTTGGCTGATAGGCGCTGCGGTATGCCTCAAGGCTTCTTGCGGTCACGTTCTTGCCGGATTTGACCTCAATGGGAACAATGCCGCCAGAATCAGAACGAAACAGGAACTCGACTTCTGATTTAGAGGGAATGCCCCAATAGAACGGCTCGATTCCAGAGGCGACCAGTTGTTGCATGACGTAGTTCTCTGCAATACCTCCGCGAAGATGCGCAGTCTTGTCATCCGATGGCATGAGGTCGGCAGGCTCAAGGGCATACAGGCTGCCGAGCAGCCCCACATCCAACAGGTACAGCTTGAAGTGGCCATGCTTGGCGAATGCGCGCAGGGGCGCGGCGCCTTCGCTCACGCGATAGCAGAACTCAACCAGACCAGCGGATTTAAGCCAGTTTATCGGCGCTTCATAGTGGTAAGCGCGGGCGGACGATGCGATGGTGGTGTACTGGAACTTGTGGTTTTCCTTGTTGAGCTGTTCCGGTATGCCGCGCCAGACGCTGAGGATCTTGGCGGTGTCGATTGGTGAGGCGTATTTGGTCATATCCGCAAGGTAGGCATCGGCGATAAGGCCCTGAAGGCGCCGGATCTCCTGCGGAGTGCCTCCGGGGTTTTGGGTCACATGGCTTACCACCTCAGGCATACCGCCGCAGAAAAGGTACTCGCGCAGCAGCCTGAGCGCATGGTCGTGCAGCCCAAACACGCTGTCCTTCTCATAGGACTGGCGTATCAACCCGGCCATCTGCCGCTCGTCAGCCGCCCAGAGGTATTCCTCAAAATCCAATGGCCTGAGCGTCAGCGCATCGACCTTTCCCACGGGATAGGAGTGCTCCGCGCGGCCGAGGGCCACCCCCAGCAGGCTGCCTGCGGCCACCACGTGGTAGTGGGGCGCTTGCTCATAAAAGTATTTCAATGAGGTCAAAGCCCGTGGGCATGCCTGAATCTCATCGAAAAAGATGAGCGTATGGCCGGGATCGATCTCGGTTTTGAAACGAGCCGCGAGTTGAGGGATGAGAGCGCCCGGGGTTATGTCGCTGTTGAAAACCGCAGCGATGTCCCTACGGGCCGAAAAGTCTATATGCACGGTATTCTTGAACTGCGCTTTTGCGAACGCCAGCACAGAGAATGTCTTGCCAACCTGCCGTGCGCCGTTCAGCACCAGGGGCTTACGCTGCCTGGCCGACTTCCAGGCAAGCAATGCCGCATCGATCTTCCGTTCCATAGCAAAACCTCGCATCCAGA
>JAISMZ010000254.1 GCA_031276475.1 Coriobacteriales bacterium | reverse complement strand
CCTCCTTTCAGGGGTGTTCACAGCACTGTTCACGGTGGCGCTCGCGCGTCATTTGCACCGAACCTATCTTAGCACGACGGGCCACAAAGGGGGTGTGGCGAAACATAAGGGAGTGCTGTTGGAGAAGGTGTGCCTCCCTGTGCGAGGAGACGGGGAGCTTTGGCAATCTCATAGATTGCTCTCATCCCCCCCCTCCTTACGGATGCGCTTGATATTCGCGCCAAACTGCGGAGTTGAGACGATCATTTTGTCAACTTTCCCCGTAACCGCTATACTGTGCTGAACCGCCAGGTGGCGAGGAAAGGGATGCTTCTATTTTATCATCCTTATTAGCAATAAAGAAAGGTTGTGGAGTGAACATTTCAGAACTTAAGGCTGCGGATCGCCTGATCTGTGCTTTGGACACGCCGGATGTTGAGCAGGTCAAGGCGATAATCAACGACCTGGACGGCGTCGTCTCGTTTTTTAAGATTGGGATCACCCTTCATCTGGCAAGCGGGCTTGAGATTGTCAAACTGCTGCTCAACTCCGGCAAGAAGGTGTTTCTCGACCTGAAATACTACGATGTGCCCGAGACGGTGCGGCTGGCGGTGAGCGTGGCTGCCAAACTGGGTGTGACTTTCTTAACGATTCACGGCAACAGCGCGATTATCAAGGGTGCCGTGGAGGGCCGGGGCGCGAGCGACCTGCAGCTCCTGGTTGTGACCGTCCTGACGAGCCTTGACCAGGACGATCTGAAGGAGATGGGGCAGGACGTGGCGCTGGAGCGTCTGGTCCTCGCCCGGGCGGGCCTCGCTCTTAGCCACGGTGCCAATGGCGTCATATCGTCTGCGCGGGAAGCCGGACTGATTAAAAGCGAGACCAACGGTAAGCTGCTGGTTATCTCGCCGGGCATTCGCGATGCGGACGCCGGAGATGACCAGAAGCGAACCATGGGTGCAGAAGACGCCATACGCGCAGGCGCTGATTTTTTGGTTGTAGGCAGGCCGATAACCAAGGCCACCAACCGGCGGGAGGCGGCGCAAAGGCATATCGCGGCGATTGAACGAGGGTTGCGACAACGCGACTAGGAGATAATGGGGGCAGCGCAGGACATAATGGGGACTTTTGTGTCCTGCTGTCTCCGGCGTGCTCGCGTTAGCGCTGCGCTTTGACCTGCGCTATCAGTTCGTCGGTTATCGCAAAGGAACGCGCGGAGGCAAGCGGAAAGAGGTCGGCCATCTGGGCAAAGACTGCCTGGGCAGTAGTGGCTTTGTCCTCGGCGATGGGCACCAGGCGCACGCGCTTCGGCTCGGCGGCGGCAACCTGTAAAAAGGCCTCGTGTACGCGCCGATGAAATTCCAGGCCCTCAGCTTCCAGGCGGTCGGGGCCCTTCTCCACAGCTTTACTCAAACCGATGCTGGCGTCGCGAGTGAGTATCACGGTGCGGTCGGGTACCAGCCCGTCTGAACCCACGGCATTGGCGCGCTGCGCGAAGTCGTGCCCCAGCCCACGGGCCGCGCCCTGGTAGGCCAGCGTGGAATCGGTAAAGCGATCGCAGAGTACCACCGTGCCGGCGGCCAGCGCCGGGCGGATTACCTCGCGCACCAGTTGGGCGCGGGCCGCCTCGTAGAGCAAGAGCTCGGTGAGCGGGTTGAGGGTGGTGTTGGCGGGGTCGAGCAGGATGGCACGGATCTGCTCGCCAACATGCGTGGCGCCGGGCTCGCGTAAAGTTAATGCATTATAACCGGCGGCTTCAAGGCGGGCTTTAAGCAGCAGTATCTGCGTGGACTTGCCGGTGCCCTCGCCGCCTTCAAAGGTGATGAAGGTACCCGGGGCGTTTGTGGCCAGAGAAGCGGCGTCTGCTCTCGACTCAGCACTCATCGCCACCCCTCCCCTGCTGAAAAAGATCGTTGCCCTGCGCATCGATGGCGACAAAGGCCGGCAAGCCCTCCAGCGTCAGGCGGCGCAGGGCCTCGGGACCCAGATCGGACCAGGCAACGAGCAAGGCGGCGGTTACGTGACTGGCCAACAAAGCGGCTGCTCCGCCAACGGCGGCCAGATAGACGCTGCCGGTCTGCGCACAGGCTGCTCGCACCTCAGGCGAGCGCGGGCCTTTGCCCAAAGTAACCGTGATGCCCGCTCGCAGCAAAGCCGGCGTGGCGAAGTCCATCCGCGAGGCCGTAGTGGGGCCGATGGCACCAAAGGGCCGCCCCGCCGCCGGCTCGCTGGGCCCAGCGTAAAACAGCGCCTGACCGGCCAGGTCGTAGGGCAACTCACCGGTCGCCTGAAGATGCTCGAGCGCGCGGACGTGCCCCGCGTCGCGCATCGTGTAGATCGTGCCATAGAGCCGCAACTCGTCGCCCACGCGCAGGCCGGCGAGCGCAGCGGACGACGCGGGGAGTTGCAGCGCGGACGGCGAACCCACCATCATGCCCTGCCCTGCGGGTCGTTAACGCCGGTGAGGGCGTTGAGGACGGCACTGACGACCGAGATGATGATGCTGGCCAGAAGCGCGCTCCAAAAGCTCTCGATAAGCACGCCCGCGCCAAGCAGGTTGCTCAGCCAAGCCGCCAGATAGAGCATCGCGGTATTGATGATCAGCGCAAAAATGCCCAGCGTCAGGCAGGTAATGGGCAGCGAGATGGTCTGCAGGATGGGCTTTAGAAAGGCGTTAAGCAGAGCCAGCGCGCCAGCCAGCAAAGCTATTGAAACCGTCGGACTGTCACCCCACAACGGGTTGACGCCCCAGATGCGCACGCCGGGAACCAGGGCGAGGGCCAGAGCCA
>JAISMZ010000218.1 GCA_031276475.1 Coriobacteriales bacterium | reverse complement strand
GTCTGCCCAGTTGGCAAGCTGTTGTTGACGCGCAGGGGAGCGTAAGGCCTCACGAGCACACTGCCAACCGGCAAGATAGCGCTCGTCACCGTGGGTTATCGCAACTCGTCTGCCTCCGACTTCAACTAGGGCCACGCTCGGTCGCTCGTCCAACTCGTCTTTGAGCGTCTGCATACCCGGCTGCTCCATCAGCGCTTTGAGCTGTTGATGAATGGCATTGGAGCGTTCTACTGTCTCTTCTGCAGCAAGCTCATACGGATAGGCGCAACCGCAGCCAGCGCCGCTGTCCTCGCTGCGCCGCAACTCAGCCTCAACGTTTCCCAGCAGGGCGACGTGTTGTTTGGATAAGCGCTCTATTGCCAAAAAATCTGCGGTTCGGGCGTCAAACCAATGGAGGTCGCCATTAAGTACGAGCAGGCGGTTTTGCTCCGGCTCGTTTTGCAACAACTCGTCTAAGGCCTTGGCTGCCGGGATATTGCCGTAGAGGCCGCCGACGACATAGAGGCAGTTACAGCGATATTTTGCCGGCGCCGCAAACAGGTCGTGCTCGAGGGCATAATCGTGCGGGCAGAAGCGTCCCGGTACCCTGTCGCCTGCCGGATCGCTCGCTGTTGCGACAGGTCCATCCAAGACGGTTGGCTGCGCAGATGTTGCGGCGTCCGTCTCCACAGCAATCAGCCGCTTAACTCAGGTGTGCGAGGTTGCAGGGCTGGGCCAGGTTCTTGGGCGCCCTCGAAGTCGGAATAATCCTCCTCGGTATAGTCCCCGGCTCTGGGTAGTTTTTGGCGCCACTGGCCATCGCGCGCCCCGGCGAGCAGGCCCGGCAGCAGATAGCCCAGGGTGCAAAGGATCAGCCCGTATAAGTTCGCTCCCAAGAGCGCGGCGCTCGGGCCGGTGCCGATGGCTAAGGCAGCAGTAAGACCCAAGGTGTGTGCGATGCCAAAGCCAATGCCGATCCAAAAACTCAAGTGGAATCCCAGTTTGGTGGGCTTGACCAGACCGTAAAGGCAAAACACCGGGCCCATGCCCATCACCATGGTGCCGCTGATGGTGGTGGCCAGAAGCACATTGGTTCCCAGTACCATGGGGATATTACCGAGAATAGCAAATAAAAACATCACCACGATGCCAATCCGTCGGGCCTTCTCGCCAAAGTCTTTTTGCCGAAGCAGCGGCATGTCACGCGCCGCCAGCTTGGCCAGGCTGGTAAAGGTGGAGTCCAGGGTCGAGCCGGCCGCCAGAATCATTATCAGGGCGATGGCGATGTAACCTGCACCGCCCATCGCCTGGGCGATCTGCACGGGCATGTTGCCGGTCAGTGCCATGCCGCTCAAAGTGGCGTCGATGCCAATCAGGCTGAAGAGCAAAATGGCCGCAAAACCGATGATGCCCGATACGATGTAGACCTTGAGCATCGAGCCGATCTTGCTGATAAAGGCACGGTCGGTGAGCACCGGGTCGTGAAAGGGGTAGCTGAATATTTGCAGGCAGGTGACCAGAAGCAGATCTACGCCGGTCTCCAGCGACCAGACGCCGGAGCCGAGATACTCGCCCAGAGGCCGTCCCGGCAGCACCAGGAACAGCAAGAAAAACATCACCATCAAAAACATGATGAACTGAACGGCGTCGGTGAACAGCGAGCTGCGCATGCCGCCTTTGATTGAATAGGCCAGCGCGATCAGTGTGAACAGCACCGCCGAGACGATAAAGGCCAGGCTTTCCGGCGCGCCGTAGTAGCCAGCCACCACCGAGGAGTTGCTCCAGATCTCGTTGAACAGGCGAATCAGAATTGCCAGCGAAAAGGCCGCCGCTGCCGCGCGTCCGTAATTAGTGGTGAGAAAGCCGACGATGCTTCTGATGCCAAAAGTCTTGCGCAGCCGGTAGATGACCAGTCCCGCCAACGGTATGGCCAGCCAATAGGCGGCGTAGGCAACTCCGCCTACCAACCCGTATTGCGCTCCCAGATTGATGCAGTTGGTCACCGATTTAGCCATTATCCAACTTACAAATATACTGGCAGTAAGCACAAAGGGCCGCACATCGCGACCGTGCCGATCCTTGCCTCTGAAGAACTGCGCGCCGTTTTTTGCCTTGGGGGAGATGACGAACATGCCGATGCCATAGATGACCAGGAATACCCAGAAGAATACACCGATTGCGTCGTTCATGCAGACCTCTTTCCCTCTAACGGTGATAATGGAATACGGCTATTACTAGAGAAACTCTATTAATTGGAAGTCAGGATAGATGAACGATAGGGGATTGTCAAGTTGTTGTTTGGCGCACGCTGTTCGCTTCTTCAGGAACAAGCTTTAACAGTATTCCGCATTAAGCGGTGTCGGCCGGTCTTACCTCAATCAACGCCCCGCGCATCCGACACCGGCGGCACCGACGTTTGTGTCATTCCTCTGTTGAAAATATTTAACTTGCATTTTTGATGCAATTATGGGAAACTAAGCAACAACTTATTAAATTGACAGGCAAAGCACTGACAGGCCTTACGAGCTGATGACAACCACAAAGCGCCACGAGGCAACAACGAAAGGGGACTTATCCATGAAAGCAGCGAGCAGCGACGAAAAAGGGCTACGGCCCCGCTCAAGCCGGACACCTGAAACAAGCGGGGGAAAGGGGATATTAATGGTCAGGAGGTTGCGCTCATCAGGGTTTTTGGCACTGGTGCTTTTTATAGTATTTTTGATGCTGCCCGTCGCCTCCTTTGGTCAGGATGCAAGCACAGCCGGCGGCGCCGACAAAGGCGCAGGGGAGGACGCGGCGGCGGCCGGGCAGCTTGCGCCCGCAAGTTCCGGCACGGCGATCATCGACCTTGACGAGGCCAACCCAAGTAGTGGCCCAGGCTGGTCGTTTGCCGACGATATCTTTACGATAGACGCAAACGCCAACGTTACGGTTCGAGGCACCACCAGCACCCGCCGTGTCGTCGTGGCCGGCTCTGCCAACGTCACGCTCAGCGGCGCAGCGATAGACATCAGTAACATCGCCAGTGCCGCACCCTTTAGTATCAACGCTGGCGCGACGGTAAACCTCACGCTCACCGGCACCAACACGCTTAAGGCCGGTGCCGCCGCGGCGGGCCTGAACGTTGCCAGCACCGGTTCACTGACGATAACCGAGGGCAGCGCCGGCGCGCTGGCGGTAACGGGCGGCACGTACGTGGATTCCACTTACACTCCTGGCGGTGATGGCATCTTTGGCGGTACCCTGAACATCAAAGGCGGCGCGATTACGGCCACGGGTGGCGCGGGCATTGCCAATCCTATGGGCGGCAGCGGCATTAAGGCCGGCTCCGTCACCATCTCCGGCGGCACGGTCAACGCTCAAGGTCGCGCCCATGGGGTGGGAATTTCCGGCGCCACGATAGAAATCAGCGATGGCAATGTTACGGCCATTGGCAACCAGGCTGCTGGCATCAGAGGCACCACCAGCACCACCATCTCCGGCGGCACGGTTAAGGCGGAGGGCGGCCTTTTTGCTGCCGGTATTGGCAGTGACAGCAATGCAGCCGTCGGCGCAATCAAGATCACCGGCGGCACGGTGACGGCAAAGGGCGGCGACGGTGGTGCGGGCATTGGCAGCGGCGACCAAAACCCGGCCGTCCCTATCACCATCTCCGGCGGCACGGTTGAGGCCACGGGTGGCTATGATGCGGCTGGCATCGGCGGCGGTCACATTGTGGGCAGCGGTTCTATCACCATCTCCGGTGGCATGGTTACGGCAAGCGGCGGCACCAGTGGCGCTGGCATTGGCGGCGGCTTTAGTGGTGGTGGTGGCTCCGTTACCATCTCCGGCGGCACGGTTACGGCAAGCGGCGGCGGCAACGGCAGCGCTGATATCGGCAACGGCGCTTCTCCTACGTCTTCTGTTACGGTAGTGATCAAAGGTGGCAGCGTTAAGGCGAGTAGCATCTTGCCGGGTCCCCTGAGCGCTGCCAGCTACGGTGAGCCCGTCTTTCTGAACACCATCACGGTGGGGGAGCCTGCCGTGGCGGATGGTGTTGCGGTGGAACTGTCGGGCAGCAGCATCGACGGCGTGGCCTGCACGACCGGCGGCACAGGCGGCTTTGGCATCCACGACGTTAAGACCAAAGACGGCGGCAAGGTCTAGTTCTGGCTTGCCGAGAATACGACGGCAGAGGCGCAGGTGCAGCTCAGCTTGGGAGGCAAGAACTACCGGGCGGTCTATCAGCGCCAGGCCAATAACAACAACCAGGCGACGCTTGTGCACCTGCCAGGGCTTGGCACCGCTGGGATGGACGCTGTTGATTCTGCGCAAAGCGCCCTACCGGCGACGGGCGAAAACATCGTTTGGACTGCTGTTTTGATGGGAGTATTGGCAGCGGCAGCGCTTGCCCTGCTTACAGTCAGTCGCCGCCTGCGGCGAGAAGGCAAAGGGAAGACAGAAGGCGTGTGACCGATCCTGCCAGGGGAAGCGCCGATTAATCATTGTCGTCCTTTTCCAGTCCAAGAATGAAGCCCTCAAAATTTGGGGCCAGACAGGTAACGGTGTAGTCGTCTTCCTGATCGATGTGAACCACCCCAGGCTCTCCCGCTGGACCGCAATACCGATAGTCGAGAAAGACCAGATTGTGAATCTCTGAAGGGCAGTTACAGACAGCGATGCCAATGGCAGGGTATTTCCATTTTCCAATCATGGAACGACAGCCGAATTCACCGCAAAGTGAGTATGGTTTTGACGGGTCAACGCCCATCACGCCAGAGATGTGTATCTTATACGGCTGATAGCGCGAAGCAGAAGGGAAGGGGAATGAGCGGCACCGCAGCAGCCCACCGTTATGGCGCCGCATCATCTGTTTATACGATTCAGGTAGCCTGTATCCCAGCGCCTTTTCTGTCTGTGCAAACATCTCATCCGTGGCTGGCGCACCGGTATATTTTTGCAGGGAGAGATCGCAGACGTCCCAAAAATCGCTGGAATCAATACAGTCAAAAAACAGCTTGCTCGGATTGCGTGGCGCAATGGCTGCCCGCTGAAAAGTCTCCAGCTCGGCAATCCTTTCCAGCAATTCGTCAATCCACCCCGTGATCTGTGTGTCATCTTTGGCTAGCTCTTTTCCGCGTAGCAGCGCCGCTTTCGCTTCCTTAAGACGGTCGAGATACCAAAAGGCGTAGCCGAGCCGATAATGCCACAGCGGATAAGCCTCGTCCCTGTCCTTGTAGCGCAGTGATACCTCAATCGCCCGCTCACATTGCCCTGTATTGTTGAGGGCACGAACATAGCTACCCACAATCTCCCGGTCGCGCCCGCTTTCGGGGATCTGCTCAATCAACACGATAATCTTCTGGAACTGCCCTTGGCTGGCAAGCCGTGCAATTTTTCTTTGAAAACCACTATTCATGATAGTTTCTTCTTTCTAATACTGCCTTTTGATAATGTAAGATTAGTTCCTGAGCTTCAAAACCCCTTGCTACCATTTTATCAGAGCAGAGCAATATGCTATGCAGGGAGGAATAAGCAAACGGACACAGGAAACGGACACAGGGACGGTTCATCCGTCCG
>JAISMZ010000200.1 GCA_031276475.1 Coriobacteriales bacterium | reverse complement strand
ATCGAGAGCGCCACGGCATTATCCACAAATAGCAATACTACCGGGACCAGCACCAAGGCACCGGCAAATAGGCCAAAGCCGCCGGCCATCACGGTCAGCAGCGCCACCACCGCCCAGAGGATGAACCAGATGCCACGGCGCAGCAGCCAGCGCAGCAGTGCCGCCAGCGAGCCGGACCGGTCGTCGCGGATGCTCGTTGCACCGGCGATCTGCAGATCCTCGTCGTGTTCCTCCTCCATGACTTCAAGGGCATCGTCAACGGTCACAATACCGAGTATCCGGCCGTCCTCATCCACAACCGGCAGCGCCAGCAGGTCGTATTTTGAGATCGTCTCGGCAACCTGCTCCTGGTCGGCGTCGGGCTGCATGGTTATCAGCTCGTGCGTGGCCAGGCCCGCCACCCGCTCCTCGGGCGCGGCCAGCACCAGCGAACGCAGCGAGAGCGCGCCGGTCACGCGTCCGCTCGCGTTTACCGTGTAGACGTAGTGCACCGTCTCCAGCTCCTCGCTCATGCCGCGGATCTTCTCTATCGTCTGAAGCACCGTGCTGTCCTCGGCAACGGTGATAAACTCCGGCGTCATGATGCCGCCGGCCGTCTTGTCGCGATAACCCAGCAGCATCCGAATCCGCCCGGAGTCCTGCACGCCCATCAACCAGAGCAGCTTCTCGGCCTTCTCGTAGGGCAGATCGCCGAGGATGTCGGCGGCGTCGTCGGGATCCATCGAGGCCAAAAGCTCCGAGGCATCGGAGTCGCTCATGTCGTCGATGATGTCGGTCTGGTACTCGTCGCCCAGCTCGCTCATCGTCTCGGCCGCCTGCTGGGCGTCAAGGTGCTCAAAGACCTTGGCCCGCTGCTGCGGGTCGAGCTGCTCGAGGATGTCGGCAACGTCGGCTGGATGCAGCTCGTGCAGGCGCTTGTGGCTGATGCTCAGCTTGACGGCCGAAAGATCGCGATCCACCAACTCCATATAGTTCCAGGCGATGATGCTTTCCTGCAAGGGATGGCCCAACGCCCGGGTGGCACCAACCACGCCGCGCTCCAGCCAGGGGGCCAGCGAGCGCAGAAGGCCGCGCAGGCCCGTCTCGGCACCTAAGAGCCGCAGCTGGCGCCCCGAGCGGGAAAGCTTGAGGTCGTTAACGCGCACCACCTTCAGCCCCTGCGTGTCCACTATCTGCTTGTTCAGTAAATCGCGGGCGAGCAAAAGCTCGTCGGGCTGCAGATAGGAGAAGCGCAGATCGGGGCTCGCCACGTTAAGGACGATGCGCTCGTCGTCAAGCTCGGCCACGTACTTGCGCCACGACACCATGAACGGCGTTTTGGCCGGCCCGCGAAAGGCAAATGAGGTGATCCGCGGGAACACTTCCCCGGTCTGAATGGCGATGTCGCTGATGTGGCCAAGCTCCTCGCCGAGCGAATCGACGACAGGCTTACCAAGCATCTGGGAGAGATAGAGCATAGGGTCTCCTCCTTAGCTGCGTATGCGGGGCGCCCCTTGGCCACCGCTCGCTGAAAGGAGACGTGACCAAAGGACTAGAAACTGTGAGGATGGTCGTGATCGCTCACGAGGGTCCAATCTGTTGGGTACAGGGTCGTGCGCCCTGCGAACAAGGCACAACTGGGGTATTGTACCATTAATCAGTTGTGGAGGACACCGGGCGCTTTTGTGCCCGACGACCGGCGACGGGCGGCGGCGGGGCAGCGGCGGGCAGTGGCGCGAGGGCGGCGACGGGCAGCGGCGAGCAGTGGTGCGGCGACCGGCGACGGGCAGCGGCGGGCAGCGGCGCGAGGGCGGGCGCAGCGGGTGAAGCCCGAATCACCCTGCATGGGCGATTACAGCGACCTTTAACAACCGTATAGTAGAGTCCATGAGCAAAACACAGCTTGCCAGCGCCAAACATCAGAACTGCCCCGCCTACGATTACTGCCGGGCGGTGGAATCGCATGGGATGCTGCTGGCCAACGGCGCCGGCTGCTACCTCAGCAACCGGGCCGGTAACTGGACGATTGACTCCAATACCTGCGTTTCGTCCCGCGACAAAGACGCGGCTCGCACAAAGGCCGGCAGCGACCAGCCGACGCAAAACGCCCCAGGGGACTCTCTGGACGACGCCCTCAACGCGCAGCGACAGGAGCTGACGCAGCGGTTACTCAGGCTGGCGGCAGATATCCGCAACCAGTTTGACCGCGAGGCGCAAAACACGGAGGCAATCCAGACACTGATGGAGGCCTTCTCAGCCTTATTTGCGGCCCGCCTCAGGCTCTGGCAGTCGATGATCGACGCGACGCGTGATGGCCGCACGTTCACAGACATCGAGCTCAGCTTTTACCAACAGGCGATCAGCAGCGCCGGCAAGGCCCTGGCCGAGCAGCTGGCAAAAAGCCCCCAGACCAGCGCTCTCGCGGCCCTTTGCGCACACGACCACGGGCTCAAACAGCGCTTCTCGCTGCAATTTGACGCGCAGATGGTTGACGACATCAACAGCATCATCAGCAACATCACCAACATGCGCCCAACGCTGATCGTTGGCGACAAGGGCATCGCCAAGACCCAGGTGGCCAAGTTCGTGATGGGCCTCTATGGCAGCGAGCCGATCGTCGTCTCCGTAAAAGGCGACATGATGAGCGACGAGCTGATTGGCAAGATCAAACACGACCGCGTGCTGAACACCTTTGTCTTTCAGGAGGGAATGCTGCTCACCGCAATGCGCAAGGGCCTGCCGATCCTTTTGGATGAGATCAACTTTGGCGACCAGGCGATCATCGCCCGCCTCCAGGAAATCCTCCTGCGCCGCGCCGGCGACACGGTACTCGTTCAGGAAAGCGGCGAGGAGTCCCTGGTCATCCAGCCGGGATTCGCCGTTTTGGCAACCGCCAACGAGGCCTCTGAGCGCTATCGCCACCGCGAGATACTCGATCCGGCGATACGCGACCGCTTTAACATCGTGATGCGCGGCTATCCAGACATCGGCAGCAATCCGATAGCCGAGCCCGCGCCCCGGCTTTTGCGCCTTGCCCTCTCCTCTGCCGTGGATCGATGGGGACGCGCCAGCAGGCATATCGACCTGCACATCCTGGAGGACTTCGTCCGGCTCGCACACGCAACGCAATACCTCTACAGCGTGCCGGCCAAAGACGTCGTTTTAGATGTCACCGACGACCAGCTGACCAGCTCGGTGATCGAGGAGGGACAGCCGCTGATGAGCGACTGCGTCACACCGCGGGCCTTGAGCAAGCTGGTCGCGGACTGTGCCCGCGGAAACCTCCCCGGCGTGCGCCTGGACGCCGCCTTGATAGAGAAGACGGTCCGGTCGCTGGACCAGGCCGGCTCCACGCATAACTCGCTGATGGCGCAGCAGCTGCGGCTGCTCTTAGACATCGGCACCGAGGTCGCACGGCCAACACTGACCGAGGGCGGCGCGGCGGTGACCGAGTTCATCGATCTTGACGATGAAGGCCTGGCACCAGGACAAGCTGTGGAGGAGGAGGACGCCGCCGCACTCGCCGCCGCCTCGGCTGGCGCTGGGACATCCACCGCGGCGGCCAGCAACGCCTTCCAGGGCCTTTCCCGTCGGGCGGTCAAAGCCATCCTCGCCGACCAGCTTTCCTGAGAAAGTGCCGGGATGTTATCGGCAACCACGGCAGAGGCCTTTGCCCACTACCACCTTAGACGCGCCGTGGAGCTGCCCTATCTCGCCCAGCAGCTGAGCTGGGTCTACGGGCTTCCCAGCATCTCGATAAACGTGGATAACCGCGAGGCCAACGCCTGCCGGCTGACGACCGACGGCATCGTCATCAGCTTGAACGCGGCGAGCATCCTGCAGCTCAGCCAGCGCAGCGGCCCTGGCGTTAAAGGCGTCCTGCCGCTGGCGATGGCCGACATGCTGAGCA
>JAISMZ010000208.1 GCA_031276475.1 Coriobacteriales bacterium | reverse complement strand
CTTGCCTGCATTGCGCTCGTTGTTGTTTTCAAACAATTCTCCCAGCTTGCGCTGTTCCCAAGCGCGAGTTCTACGGGGACGGAAGTGGGGTTCTCGCGTATTCCGTTTCCCACTGTTTTCGGCTTTGCATGTCGGCGGGGGACGATTCCCTGTCAGCGCCGCAGAAGACAGTACGATGCCTCTTGAATTCCTAAAGAAATTCTTATATAATATCTTTAGATTAATTAAGGAGGCCTATCAAATGCCCATCATTAAATCCAGTACCGACCTGCGAAACAGCTACAATGAGATATCCTCGTTCTGCCGCGAGAGCAGAGAGCCGGTCTTTATCACCAAGAATGGGCGGGGCGACCTTGCCGTCATGAGCATTGAAGCCTTTGAGTTGCTCAATGGAAAGCTTGAGCTCTACCGTCTGCTTGACGAGGGCAGAGCAGCGGTAAAAGACAACAGGAAGCGCCCGCTTGCAGATGTCATGCAAGATATCCGGCAGGAGATAACCGATGGACAAATACAGGGTTGACCTATCGGAGCCCGCCGAAAGCGACCTGCGCGATATCGTTCGCTATATCTCATCACAGCTATTGGCACCGATGACGGCACTGAAGATGATGGAGACCATCGAAGAAGCCTTGGGGCGCCTTGCATATATGCCACACAATCATCCTCCCGTAGTTGACGAACGCCTAGGGAAGCGCCGATCAAATCATTGCACGCCATCTTCCGGCCAATTTGCCCCAGCTCCGTCCGGGCAAACGACGCCATTACCGCAAGTAGTGGCGTCGCTTCCCCAAACGGATCCGGGGCAAATTGACTCGGAATCTGACGCACAAGCATTAATCGGCGCTTCCCTAGGGAAGCGCCGGCAGCGAGCTGTGAGTTGCGGCTTTGCCTGCGGCCAGCGCCTTGGCTGCCGCACTGGGTGTGGGCGTTGCTGGTTTGGATGAGCGCAGCGACGGCGGGATATGCTCACACATCATGCCCCAGAAGCGTTTGGGCATGAAGTTGCGCTGGCAGCGGGGGTTGCGGCGTTCCTCGATGGCGATGGTGTCATAAAAGCTCTGCCAAAGTGCCTGGTAGTCGTCCTGGGCGGCGCTTGTTGCGAGGTCTACGAGTGTTGCGTCTGCCTCTACCAGCCACCAGCGCTCGCGGTTAAAGACGCCGGCCAGGCCGTGGCGAGCATCAAGGATCATGAAGGGCTGGATGTTCAGGCGTTCGGCAAAGTGATCCATGATCAGCGGCACCACGCTGGCCTTGGGCTCGATGCGCGCAAAGTAGAGGCCGCTTTTCAGCTCGGCAAAGCGGATGAACTGCAGCATGTAGTGAGCCTCGGTGTTCACCTGGCGCGCCAACCGCTGCAGGGCGTCCACCGCCGGATGGGCGAGGTCAAAGCCCGGTGGGACGGGCTTGGGACGGCTTTTGTCTTGCTCGGGGTGCCTGCTGTCATCGGAGCCGCCGCCCGAGCCGCCGCCGCCCGCACCGCCGCCGCCCGCGCCGCCGCCGCCCGCGCCGCCGCCGCCCCTGCCGCCGGCGGCATCGCGCCCGCGCCCGCCGCGTCGCTGGTTCCACTTGCGAAACCCATATTGCAAATAGCGCAATATCACGCCGCCCTTCTCCGGATAATCGGAGAGAAAGGCCAGTTTGATGTCCTCGTAGCTGCGCTCGCCGAGCTTCTCGATGATGCCGGTGCGCACCCGCTCGGCTTGGGCGAGCGAGGTTAGCTGGGGGATGGGGGAGAGCAGCAGGCTCTCCTGGAGCTGGGTCTCCACGGTGATGTTCACGGGATCCTTGTGGCGCTCAAACGCGACGAAGACCGCCGAGAGCAACCCCTCCAGCGTGCCGTCGTAGAGGTAGACGAGCCGGGCGTCGTCGAGCAGGGCGGTCATCCGGGCAGCAGCAAAGCCGTTGTAGGGGCGCCCGCGCTCGCCCCTGCGTCCACAGCCAAGGCCGCCGCCGCGCCCCCCGCGCCAGGCACCCCGAACCCCAGCGGCGCCCCGCCCGCCCCCGCCGCGCCCGCCGCGCTCGCGCCCACAGTCAAGGCCGCGCCCGCCCCTACAGTGCCCGCGCCCCCCGCCCCAGCCCCGCCGCCCAGGGCCGGGAGAGCCCCAGCCCCAGCCGCCGCGTCCTCCTCCAGAGCAAAAAGCGACAGCTGCCCTTGCAGGTTGCCTTTATTGCGCCGGGCTCGGGCGGCTCCGGTCAGTTGCTCATAGATGGCCAGCGGGTCAAACAGCAGGTCTTTGGTGTAGGTGCCGTTGCAGGTGATGAAATGGCGGGCGCGACGCATCTGGATGTTCAGGCGCTTCAGGTCGTCAAAGCCCAGGCGTCGCTCGCGGCGGGCGGCGATGATCCGCTTGGCTCCGCGCACGCCAACGCCGGGGATGCGCAGCAGCGATTCGTAGGGCACGCGATTAATCTCCATCGGGAACAAGTCCATATGGTTCAGCGCCCAGAAGCATTTTGGGTCCAACAGGGGGTCGAGGAAGGGCTGCTCGGCGCTGATGATCTCGTCGACGTTAAAGCCATAAAAGCGCATCAGCCAATCGGCCTGGTAGAGACGGTGTTCGCGCAGCAGCGGCACCTCGCGCACCGACGGCAGCAGCGGGCTTGCGTTTATTGGGATGTAGGCCGAGAAGAACACCCGGCGCAGCTCCAGCGTGCGATAGAGGCTGGCCGAGAGTTTGAGGATCTGATAGTCGCTTTCGGGCGAGGCGCCGATGATCATCTGCGTGCTCTGGCCGGCGGGCACAAAGCGCGTGCGGCGCACGGTGGACAGGCGTTTGTCCTGGTAGTTGGCGTGAATGCCGTCACGCACGAAGCCCATTGGCTTGAGTATCGCCCGCCCGCCCTTCTCGGGCGCGAGGGCCTTAAGGCTGGCCTCGGAGGGAAACTCGATGTTCAAACTGACGCGATCGACCAAAACGCCGAGCCGCACCAGCAGCTCCTCGGAGGTGCCGGGAATGGCCTTGGCGTGAATATAGCCGTTAAAGCCGTAATCCTCGCGCAGCAGCTGGACGGCCTCGCAGATCCGCTCGGTGGTGTAGTCGGGCGTGCCCAAAACGCCGGAGGACAAGAACAGCCCCTCAATATAGTTGCGCCGGTAGAAACCAATCGTCAGCTCGGCCAGCTCGCGCGCGCTGAAAGTCGCCCGGGGAACGTCGTTGCTCACGCGGTTCGCACAATAGGCGCAGTCGTAGGAGCAGGCGTTGGTAAGCAGCACCTTAAGCAGCGTGATGCAGCGCCCGTCGGCCGAGAAGCTGTGGCAGATGCCGGCAGACATTGTGGAGCCGAGCTTGCCCTTCTGAGCGCCGCGGCTGACCCCGCAGGAGGTGCAGGCAACGTCGTACTTGGCGGCGTCGGCCAGTATGCTGAGTTTGTCCTGAAGCTCCATCTCTCGTCCTGCCTGCCCGCGGCGATCCGCCCGGCGGGCTGCCGTGGCGGTGTACCAGGTGGCAGTGACCCACCGGGCGAAGCGCCACGGCAGATCTACGAACACCTGTTCGTATCAGGATACCCGAACAGGTGTTCGCTGTCAAGCGGCAGTCTGAGCGTCCTCCAGCAACCCCAGCAACTCGTTCAGATCCCTCTTGCCAAAGACGATGCGCTCGTCGTTGATCACCACCGCAGGCACGCTCATAACGCCCCAACGGGCCTTGAACCCGCCAAAGCGCGTCACGTCGATCATCTCGGCGCTGACCTGGGGATTTACGAGCGCAAGCTGCTGAGCGCCGGCAACGACATCCGGGCAGAGCGAGCAGGCTAGCGTCACCCCGATCTTGATGTTCAGCGGCTGCTCCAGTGCCCGCGCCCGGCGGACGAGTGCCTCGTCCAGAGGCTGCCCGGGCCCGGCGGCGTTATAAAGCGCCAGCACGAAGGAGTTAATCTCGTGCCCGGACGGCACCCCATGAAACTGCACACCGAGCGACTGCCCGTCGCCGTCGGTCAGCACCAGGGCGGGCAACAGCGTAACGCCCAGCTCCTGCTCGCGCGCCGGCTCGGCGCCGCTTTGCAAAAACGTCACCGCGACCTTCGGGGCAAGAGCGGCAAACTCGCGCACGAAGACGCCGATCTCCGCGTCCAACGGCTGCGATTCGTCCAAAACGGCGCAGATCCCAACCGGCCTCTCAAAGCGCTGCACAATCGGGGCGAGTTCGGCGCTCAAGGCCGCGTCAAAGAATGTGGCCGCCCCATTTGCCGCGCTTTCAGTTGTGGAGGAGGACGCCCCGTTTTGCTCTGCCGCAGCCGTCGTCGCTTCTGCCGGGCAGCCCGCCGCTTCGGGCGCGGTCGCCTCCGCCGGGCAGCCCTCTGCTTCGGCCGCCGCCTCCGCCGGGCAGCCCGCCGTCGCCGCGACTTCGTTGGCCGCTGGCGCACCGGCCACACCGGCTCCGGCGGCAAACACGCCGTCAGCCTTCGTAGCCGCTGCATTCGCGCCGGTTACAGCGGCGGACGCCCCGTCAGTCTCCACAGCTGATCTGTCGTCAGGGGACGGCAGACCTAGGCGGGTGCGCGCCTCCTCGATGTAATGTTCGGCGTTGGTTGCCGCTATCGCTCCGTCGGCTACGGCGGTCACCAGTTGGCGCAGCTCCTTGGGTCGGATGTCGCCGGCGGCATAGACGCCGTCAACGTTGGTGCGCATCGATTCATCAGTGGGGATGTAGCCGTTGTCGTCCAGTTGCAGGGCCTCGGCGAACTGTGCGCTTTGTGGAATATATCCAGCAAAGACAAATATTCCGAAGCTCTGATCGTCGTCGGGCACCTCGTAGCGCCAGATTTCATCGCCGGCGTCGCCCGCGCCAGCGCCCCCGCCGTCGGCTGCGCCCGTCGTGCTCGCCTCCGCGCCAGCGCCACTGCCGCCCGCGCTCGCATCCGCCCCCGCGCCGTCGCTGGTACGCGCACCCACATCGCCGGCGTCGCCCGCGCCAGCACCCCCGCCACTGCGAAACACCGCGTAGCGCAGCAGCCCATCGCCGCCCGCCTCCACAATCTCGGTGTTAAAACGCAGCTCGATGCGGGGATGTGCCAGCACGCTCTCGGCAACGCGGCGGGGCACCGAGAGCTTGCTCTTACGCACTATCATCGTCACTTTGCGGGCGTAACGGGTGAGGAAGAGCGCCTCTTCGGCCGCTGCCAGCCCGCCGCCGATGACAAACAGATCCATGCCGCTAAAAAGCTCGCCGTCGCAGGTCGCACAGACCGCCACGCCGCGCCCACGGTATTCCGCCTCGCCCTTAAAGCCTACGCTTCGCGGCGTGGCGCCGGTGGCCACGATGACCGCGAGCGCCTCAAAGCTGCCGGCGGTCGTCTCCACACGTTTTATAGCGCCCGAGAAGTCCACGCTTTCTACAGCGGCGCTGAGGAAGCGGGCACCAAAGGCCTCCGCCTGCTCGCGCATCGTCTGGCCGAGCTTCTCGCCAGAGATGTTGGGGACGCCCGGATAGTTGTTGATGCTGTCGGTTATCCTTATCTGGCCGCCCGCGCGGTCGCGCTCAATAACCAGAGTGTCCAGCTTGGCCCGGCCGGCGTAAATCGCGGCGCTCAGGCCTGCGCTTCCCGCGCCGATGATGATTAAATCATGCATTGTTGCTTCTTTCTCCACATTCAAGAGTAGTTTCCGGTGCGCTTCTGCGTCGTATCCGTCGCAGCCCCCAGCGTTGCGCCCGTTCTAAACCAGACGCGGGGCCCGCGCTCCCACGCCGAGCCCCGCACCGCAGAGCTGCCAATCAGCAATCGGCAGCTCTGCAAACGAACAAACTCTAAAGCTTGCCTACCAGGTCCAGGCCGGGTTTCAGCGTCTCGGCGCCGGGGTGCCACTTGGCCGGGCAGACCTGATCGCCGTGCTCGGCAACAAACTGAGCCGCCTGCACCTTGCGCAAAAGCTCGCCGGCGTCGCGCCCGATGTTGTTGGAATTCACCTCGTAGCTGACTATCTGACCCTCGGGATTAACCACAAAGCTGCCGCGCAGGGCCAGGCCCTCGTCCTCCAGATAGACCTCAAAGTCCCGAGCCAGCGCCGCGGTGGGGTCGGCCAGCATGGTGTATTTGATCTTCTTGATCGTCTCCGAGGTGTCGTGCCAGGCCTTATGCACAAAATGGGTGTCGGTCGAGACCGA
>JAISMZ010000207.1 GCA_031276475.1 Coriobacteriales bacterium | reverse complement strand
CCCCCAGTGCCGCCCCCAGTGCCACCCCCCGTGCCGCCCCCAGTGTTGCCCCCAGTGTTGCCCACTGTGCCGCCCCCAATGTTGCCCACTGTGTCCCCCCCAGTGTTGCCCACTGTGCCGCCCACTGTGCCGCCCCCAATGTTGCCCACGGCGTCCTTCTCCACAGCTTTGTTATGCGCGTCTGCTGGTAGCACTTAGAGCACCCCCGCGGCTCGCAGGACGAGTGTCGCGGTTGCCCCCACCACCAGCATCGAGTCGCAGCGGTCGAGGAAGCCGCCGTGCCCAGGCAGCAGCGAGCCGGAATCCTTGTGACCGGTAGCGCGCTTGATGCGCGACTCCACGAGGTCGCCGAGGATGCCCACCCAGCCACAGACCAGACCGCCGACCAGGGCCCAGGGCCAGTCCAGGCCAAGGCCGGGGATCAGCAGCAGCAGGCTCCAGATGATCAGCGAGGCCGCGATGCCCGCCCAAAAACCCTCCCAGGATTTGGCCGGCGAAATGCGCGGCGCCATTTTGTGCCTGCCCAGGGCGCTGCCCACGGCAAAGGCCATCGCGTCGTTTGCCCAGACGCTGAGCACGATGCCAAAGGTTAAAACGCCGCCCCAGATGCCGGGGAGGATGCCGCGGATCAGCACGAAGGCGGTCAGCATCAGGCCGGTGTAGAGCGCACCAAACAGCGTTACGGCGACATCGGTGATCCGGGCGTGGCTGTAAAAAACGTACCAGACCAGCAAAACCACCGCAAAGACCGTGGTCAGCGTGAGCATGCCGTTAAAGCCGCCAAACCAATACGACACCGGATAGAGCGCCGCGGCGATGGTGCCGATCAGCTCGTTGGGCAGTTTGGCGTCGGCGCGCAGCAGCGCGTAGAACTCAAAGGCGCAAAGCCCCGCGAGCAGGGCCATGGCCACCATCGTGGTGATGTCGCTGATCAGGATCAGCGCGGTGGTGGTAAGCGAGAAGGCGGTCGCGGTGATGACGCGAACGCGCGAAGAGACAGGGGGCTTGTGCGGCTCGGCGTGGGGCCGCGGCTCGCGACGGTCTTGTAGCTCGGCGTGGAACCGTGGCTCGCGAGGGACCGGTTCGCTCTGGGGCCGCGGCTCGCGGGAAACGTGTGGCTCGCGACTCACGACAGCCCCCCAAAGCGTCGCTGCCGAGCCTGATAAGCGGCAATCGCCCGCATCAGCTCGGTAGCGTCAAAGTCCGGCCAGAGCGTCTCGGAGATGTACAGTTCGCTGTATGCTGCCTGGTAGAGCAGGAAGTTTGACAACCGATACTCTCCGCTGGTGCGAATCAACAGGTCCGGGTCGGGAATGTCGGACGTCTCGAGGTAGGCCGAGAAGGAATCGCCGTTCAGCCCCGCCAGCTCTTCCGGCCCAAGCTCGCCGGCCAAGGCCCGCTCGGCAATTCGGCGTGCGGCAGCCGCAATCTCGTCGCGCGCACCGTAATTGGCGGCAACCACCAGGGTCATCCCTGTGTTATCCGCAGTTGTAGCAATAGCTTGATCGTATACTTTATTAACATGCTGAGGCAGGCGCGTGCGGTCACCGATAACGCGGACGCGGACCCCTTTGGCGTCAAGGGCCGAGAGCTCCTTTTGCATCGTGCGAGCGAACAGCGACATCAGGGTCTTGACCTCCTGTAGCGGTCGCGACCAGTTTTCGGTAGAAAAGGAATAGAT
The DNA here is from genome assembly GCA_031276475.1 of Coriobacteriales bacterium. Classification (GTDB taxonomy): domain Bacteria; phylum Actinomycetota; class Coriobacteriia; order Coriobacteriales; family UBA8131; genus JAISMZ01. The sequence continues at coordinate 4,477 of JAISMZ010000207.1, read as the reverse complement.
GGTCAGATAGCGCACGCCGAGGTCATTGCTGGTCTGGATAAGGGCGCGTACGGCCTCGATTCCCGCCCGGTGTCCGGCTGCCCGTGGCAGGCCTCGCTGTTCGGCCCAGCGTCCGTTGCCATCCATGATCACCGCAATGTGTGCGGGGATGCGCGCAGGGTCGAGAGCTACAGCGGCGACGCTATTCATCTAAACCTCCATGACCTCGGCTTCCTTGTGCTTAAGGGCCTCGTCGATGGCGGTCGTGTGTTTATCGGTCAGTTTCTGGATGCGCTCCTCAGCTCGATGCTCATCGTCTTTGGAGAGATCCTCGTCTTTTATCAGGCGCTCCAGACGAGAGTTGGCGTCGCGACGGATGTTGCGCACCGCTACCTTGGCCTCCTCAGCCAGATGACGGCACTGCTTAACCAGTTCGCGGCGACGCTCCTCGGTGGGTGGCGGAAAGGGCAGCCGGATCACGGAGCCGTCGTTGGAGGGAGTGATACCCAAGTCACTGCCCTGTAAGGCGCGCTCGATGTCTCTCAGGGCGGATTTGTCCCAGGGCTCCACCACCAGCATATGGGCCTCCGGCGACTTGATCCCGGCCAGTTGGGTAATCGGCGTGGGGGTGCCGTAATAATCCACGGTGATCCGCTCCAGAAGCGCCGCTGAGGCGCGACCGGTTCGCACCGCGGAGAACTCGTGCGCCAAATTGGTGACGGTCTTATCCATCTGCTCTGCGTGCTGATTGATGATATCCTCTACAGCTGCCATCGTCGTTCCTCTCCCTCGCAGGGTGTTCGTTCAACTAATACACAACGGTGCCGACCGGCTCGCCGATAAGGGCTCGGCGCATGTTGTCGGCCGGCTCCAGCGCAAATACTATCAGCGGCAGGCTGTTGTCCATGCACAGCGATATCGCTGTGGAGTCCATCACCTGCAGCTCGCGGGTCAGAATGTCCAGATAGGTGATCGACTCAAAGCGCTGGGCTTTGGGATTAAGCTTGGGGTCGCTGTCGTAGATGCCGTCCACGCGGGTGGCCTTCATGAAGACGTCGGCCTCTATCTCGCAGGCCCGAAGCGCCGCCGTGGTGTCGGTGGTGAAATAGGGATTACCGGTGCCCGCGGCAAAGATCACCACGCGGCCCTTCTCCAGATGGCGAATCGCACGGCGACGAATGTAGGTCTCGGCTATTTCGTGCATCGCGATAGCACTTTGCACCCGCGTATAGACACCGGCCCGCTCCAGAGCCTCCTGCAGGGCCAGGGCGTTCATCACCGTGGCCAGCATGCCGATGTAGTCGGCCTGGGAGCGGTCCATACCCGCGGTGGAGGCCGCCATCCCGCGAAAGATGTTGCCGCCTCCCACCGTAACCGCGAGCTGCACCTCGCCGGCGGCCATGATCTGAGCGATCTGCGCCGCCAGAGAAGCTATCACTTTTGGGTCGATGCCAAAACCCTGATCGCCGGCCAGGTGCTCACCGGACAGCTTGAGCAATACGCGGTGGTATTTGTAGGTTGTCACGATACTCCTTAGCTTCGCTGCCTCAGAAAGGCGCCTCTCAGGCTCGTCCGCAGACTTGGCTCGCTACCCCAGGGAGCCGCCCAGCTCAAAGCGCTCAAAGCCCACGACCTCAATGTTGTCGCCAAGCTCCTTGCTCACCGTGCTGATGTAGTCGCGCACCGTGCGGTCGCAGTCCTTGATGAAGGCCTGCTCAAGCAGGGTGTTCTCCTTAAAGAACTTCTCCAGGCGGCCCGTGGCCATCTTCTCCTGAATCTGCTCGGGCTTGCCGGACTCAGCGGCCTGGGCCTTATAGATTGCCTTTTCGCGCTCGATTACCTCGTCGCTGAAGCTCTCGCGCGAGACGGCCCCGGGGTTGGCTGCGGCAATCTGCATGGCGATGTCTTTGGCCAGCACGGCAAAGGCCTCGGCGCGGGCGGTCTCAGGTTTGGAGAAGGATAAGCTGGCGAGGATGCCCAGCCGGCCGCCGCCATGAACGTAGCTGGCCAGGGCGCCGCCCTCAGCCTCAACGCGCACAAAACGGGCGATCTGAATGTTCTCGCCGATGGTGTGGATCGCCTCGGTGACCAGCTCGCCAACCGTTCGCTCGCCAATGGTCACGGCCGCGAGGGCATCCAGGTCGCCGGGGTTGCTGCTCAGCACCGCGGTGGCAATCTTGGTGGCAAAGTCGGCAAAGACGTCGTTGCGTGAGACAAAGTCGGTCTCGCAGTTCACCTCCACCAGCACGCCGGTGGTGGCCTCATCGTTGAGCAGGGCGACGACCAGCCCCTCGTTGGTGGCCCGCCCAGCCTTTTTGGCGGCGGCGGCCAGCCCGCGGGTACGCAGGACGTCAACGGCCTTCTCCACCGCGCCTTCGGCCTCGGTCAGGGCCTTCTTGCATTCCATCATGCCCGCGCCGGTCATCTCGCGGAGGTCTTTGACCATCTGGGCAGTTATCTCAGCCATAATGTTCCTTTCCCTGGTTGTTTACTTGTGGAGACTTACGCGCCGGAAACGGGCTCGGGGGCCGTCTCGGGAGCGACAGGCTCGTCGGTGGTTGTAGCGGTGGGCGGCTCGGGGGCCGACTCGTCGGTGGTCGCGGGAGCCGACTCAGGGGCCGACTCGGGATCGGGATTGGCAGCTGGGGCCGACTCGAGATCGGGACTGACAGCGGCCGGCTCGGCGACAGGCGAATCAACAGCAAGCGGCGGCTCATTCGCAAAGGCATCAGCCAGCGGCTCGCTCGCTGATTCAACAGCGACCGGCGGTTCACTCGCAGCGACCGTTGGCAAAGCAGCAGCCACCGCAGCGGAAGAGCCGCCAGCTGCGGATGCCGCGTCCGCCTCACCAAGAACCATTTCTGCCTCGCTGACCACCGCGCCAACACTGCCCGCCAGCACTGCGTCAGCGATGAGATCGCTGATCAAAGACACCGCGCTGATGGCATCGTCGTTGCCGGGAATGCCAAAGTCTACCTCGTCGGGGTCGGAGTTGGTATCGATGATGCCGATCACCTGCACGCCCAGACGCTGGGCCTCGCGAATGGCGATCTGCTCGCGGTTGGTATCCACCACGAATACCGCCTGCGGCACCTCTGTCATGTTGCGCACGCCGTTCAGGTTGGCCTGTAACTTCTCCAATTCCCGGCGCAGTGAGATCTGCTCCTTTTTGGGCAGCGTGGACATCCGGCCGTCAGTCTCCATCGTCTCCAGCTGCTCCATGCGCGTGACGCGTGAGCGGATGGTGACGAAGTTGGTCAGCATCCCACCCAGCCAGCGGTTGTTGACGTAGGGCATTCCGCAGCGCTCAGCGGCGCGTTGGATGGGCTCCTGGGCCTGCTTCTTGGTGCCCACAAAGAGCAGCTTGCCGCCGCGTGCCGCCAGTTTGCTGACGAAGCTGTAGGCCTGATCCAGCTCGACGAGCGTGCGCTTGAGGTCGATGATGTAGATGCCGTTGCGATCCGTGAAGATGTAAGGTTTCATCTTCGGGTTCCACCGCCGGGTCTGATGCCCAAAGTGTACCGCTGCGTCCAGCAGCGACTTGACGTTTACCGTCGTTGCCATGCCGATCTCCTTTTCTGTTGATGAGCGCGCTGTGAACCTGGGCCTGTGCCCGCGGCCTGAGCCTTAAGACCCGTGGCCAATGGCCACAGACGACACTCCCTCTGCCCGGTTCTACCCCTGAAGCGCAACCGCTGCGCGGCCACTGGCGCTCAAGGTCCCCGAGCATGTGTAATAGACGAACCTTGCCATTTTAGCAGAGTTCACAGGAATGTGGTGGGGCGGCGGGCGGGCGCTGTTAAAAACCCGAGCAGCGGGCCGTCATCGCCAGGCTCCATAGGACGTCCAAAAAACGTCCGTACCCCCACCGGAGGCGCTCAAAACTCAAACTACCCCTAATTTTTCTTCTATATTTTTCATGCGCAATTCCAGGCCATTATTTAAATACTTTATTGGTATATTTCCCTCTTTTAATTTATTGTAATTTTCTATTATTGTATTTTTATAATCTTCATGATTCTTTATTTTACCTCTGTTCCTATTTATCGCTTCTATCAGAAGTTCTATTATTGCTATTTTATTTATATAACTCCCTTTAAATTTTACCTTTATTATTTCATCCAGTAAATCATATCTATTATACAGATCAATTATAGGCCTTAAATATTCGAATTTAGAAGTTTGTTTATATTGTTTTAAACGTAAATTTGTTAATTCTTTTAACCATTGTGATTCAGTTGCTCTATCTATATTATAATTCTCATATTCTTTTATCATACCGTCATGCCATAAATGATATTTAGAACCATCTACAGAAAAAAACAGGCTCTTCGCTGTTTCAAGTGAGTAATCCAAGATCCAACCCTCCCGCTTCAAGATATATCATGGCGATTGTCTCCCTGACCTTTGCAGGGTCGGTTATCTAGCGGTAGATGTCTTGGAATGTGGGCTTAATCTGGTACCGGGGCGTTCTGTGCATGAGTTACCCTCCTTTGGC
>JAISMZ010000204.1 GCA_031276475.1 Coriobacteriales bacterium | reverse complement strand
GGAGGTGCAGGAATTGACCGATACCCCTGAATACCTGCGGCGCAGCCTGGAGGCGGTGGTTCGCGAGGTTACCCGACAGTACCCGGTCGTCTTATTGACTGGTCCTCGGCAGGTCGGAAAGACTACCATGCTCAAACACCTCAGCGAAGGCACGGGACGTGACTACGTGTCACTGGATGATTTGGAGACCCGCCAAAGCGCCCGAACTAATCCACGGCTATTCCTTGAAACACATCCGCCACCTTTGTTGATTGATGAGATACAGTACGCCCCCGAGCTGTTCACCTACCTTAAAATCAATGTCGATCAGCGCCAGCAGCCGGGGGATTATTGGCTCACCGGCTCGCAGTTGTTCAAGCTGATGCGTGGCGTACAGGAGTCCCTGGCGGGGAGGATAGCGCATATCAGGATGTCCACTCTGACCCGCAGCGAGATATGCGGCTTGCCCGAGGTGCCCTTTTGTGTGGAGGAGGGCTTTTTGCTGGAGCGTCACGAGAGCCGCCCTGTTCTCAGCGACCGCGAGCTGTTTGAGTCCATCCTGCGCGGGGCGATGCCGCGGCTTGTTGCCAACAGCGAGATGCGCCCGTCAGTCTTTTACTCCAGTTATCTGAGCTCATACCTGCAAAGGGACATCAGGAATCTGGCGCCGGCAACAGACGAGTTCAAGTTCCTGGACTTCATGCGCTCTGCGGCGATACGTTGCGGCCAGACCGTAAACTACGCTGCGATTGCCCGTGATGCTGGTGTGAGCGAGAAGACTATCAAGGCCTGGCTGACGCTTCTGGAGACCCTGGGGATCATCTTTTATCTGCATCCCTACTCAAACAATATGCTAACACGGGCAATTAAGGCACCAAAGCTGTACTTCTTTGATACGGGCCTGGTTGCCCATCTGGCAAGGATCAGCGACGCCCATGAGTTGCAAGACGGCGTCTTTGGCGGCCCGCTTTTGGAGAATTACGTGGTCAACGAGATCTGGAAAAGCTATTTGAACTACGGCCAGGAGCCAGATATCTATTACTATCGCGATGTCCAGCAAAGAGAGATTGACATTTTGCTGCGAGGTGCTGAGTCACTCACGCCGATAGAGGTCAAACGCAGCTCCAATCCCGGGCTAAAGGCCATCAGCGCCTTCTCAGCCTTGGACGCGGTCGCAGGCCTGCGCGCGCCGGGAGCTGTGGTCTGTCTGTCCCAGAAGCTGGGCTCGCTTACGGATAAGGACTATATCGTCCCTGTTTCGCTGATTTAGGGCGGCACCGCTCCGCGTCTCTTGCCCAAAGCCGTCTCCGTTTTGCAACCGTCTGAGCTGTAGCACTTTCCGGCCAACCTGGCTGCTTTTACCGCCTTCTCACCTTGCATTTATTCCGGATAATCCGGAGCACAACTCCGGATTTTACGGAATGCGTTTACGGCTCGCATAGACCGGATCTTACATATCCTCCATCGACAGCCCGCGGTACTCAACCTTAAGCCTCGCGAGTTCGCTTTGCAGCGTCTGCGCCTTGGCCTTGAGGATGGCTAGATCGATGCGGCTCGCGTTTCGTTTTACCTCTGCTACCAGCGCTTTTTTGTCCAGGCTGCTCAGTGCTATCAAGTCCAGTTCGTTTTCGCCCTTTCTGTCCCAGTAGCTGCCGACCTCGGTAAACCGGCCCTTCTCCATAACCTTTGTCCTAAAATAATCCTCCAGCACCAGGCCGCTGTAGGCGGGGTAGTCCCGCTGTAACAGCTCGTGTAGCAGGTCAAAACGCTGAAGCTCGACCAGCGCCTGGTTTGCGTAGATGAAGCGGAACCAGAAGTTCAGGTAGTGGTCGCTGATGCGCCAGCGGTTGTTGCGGCTTTGCGGTTTGGAGAAGATCGGGCGCAGGCGGCGTACCAGTGAGTACTCCTGTGACAGGTTCTCCAGGTAAGGCCCGGCAGAGCGTCCGATGATCGAGCTCATCTCGCTGGCGCTCGTCTTGTTGGAGGCAATCAGCTGGAGGATGGAGAAGTAGGTGCCGTAGTCTTTGCCGAACTCCGAGACGAGGATGTCTTTTCCCTCGGTAAGGAAGGGCGAGCCCTGTGATGTTGCGTAGCGCAGCATCTGGGAATGTGACGTTGCGTCCGCGTCCATCAGCAGGGCGAGGAATTTTGGCAGCCCGCCGGAGAGGAGGTAGAGGCTGAGCAGATCCTCGGGGGTGTAATCTGCGTTATGGTCTGACAGCACCTCTTTTATCGTGGCGGTGCTGAACGGCGCAAGCTCCATCCTGTTGGTCAGGCGGCCGAAGAGCGGTTCCTTTTGATTCTCGAATATTCGCACAAGAAGCGAGTAGATGGAGCCGCAGACGACCAGGTTGATCTTGGCGGTGTCTTTATAGCGGTCCCAAAGCTCCTGCATCTCACTGAAGAGAGCAGGGTTAACGCGCGCGAAGTCCTGAAACTCATCGATCATCAGGGTCAGGTGCGTATCTTTGGCGTGGATAAGCAGCTGCTCAAAGAGGTCGCGAAAGCGCACGATGCGGCCGAATACTGGCAGCCCGAGGCTTTGTTGCGCCGCCTGTTGAAAGGACTCGCAGAGCAGGGTCTCGCTTTTGCGCGCCACAAACAGGTAGAGGCAGTGCCGGCCTTTAAAAGCCTCTTGGAGCAGCGCGGTCTTGCCCACACGGCGACGCCCGGTGAGCAGGGTGAACTGGGAGCTTCGCCTCGAGCTCTTCTCGATGGCGGCGAGGGTCCTCAGTTCGGTTTTGCGGTCGTAGAAGCGCATCGGAGCCTCATTAATTTAACGGTCATTATCTTAACGGTCATTATCTTAATTGATGCTGTAGAGAATTGCAAGGCGTCAGTTTTTAGAACCGTCCCCACGTCCCTACTTCTCGGCCAACCTGGCTGCCGTTACCGCCTCCCACCTTGCAGTTTACAATTCACTCAGTATAATGAGTAATGTACTCAATATACCGAGTGAACTGTTTAGCAGAGTGGGTGAGTCACACGGCATCGTCCACCTATCAACTTTGGAGCGGTTATGGCCCTCTACGAAAGACAACTGACCGGGCAGATAGTGAAGCGAATGGCAGAGCCGCGCAGGTTCCTCCAGATCATCACGGGCCCGCGGCAAACGGGTAAGACCGTCGCGGTTGAGCAGGCTCTGGAGAAGACCAACACGCCGCAGCACTTTGTCAGTGCCGATACGGCCACGGTTGCCTCCAGACAATGGCTGGAAAACGAATGGCGGCAGGCGCGTGCGCTCACTGCCAAAGCATCGGGTGAGGCCTTGCTGGTGGTTGACGAGATTCAAAGGGTGCAGGACTGGTCGCTTGCCACCAAGGCTCTTTGGGATGAGGACTCGCACCGCAAGACGCCGCTGAAGGTGCTGCTCACCGGTTCTTCGTCGATGCTGCTGCAAAAAGGCATGGCCGAGTCTTTGATGGGCCGCTTTGAGCTGCTGTACAGCACGCACTGGAGTTATCGCGAATGCCAGGAGGCCTTTGGCTACAGCCTTGAGGACTACCTGTTCTTTGGCGGCTATCCGGGCGCGGCCGCTTTAAAAGACGATGTCGCGCGCTGGGCGAGGTATATCGGCACGACCATAGTGGAGCCGACCATATCCCAGGATGTACTGATGATGGAGGAGGTCAGAAAGCCGGCCTTGCTGCGGGCCTTGTTCATGCTCGGGGCCAGTTATTCCGCTCAGGAGCTATCCTATACCAAGATGATTGGTCAGTTGCAAGACGCTGGCAATACGGTGACCGTTGCCCATTATCTGGATCTGCTGCAAAAAGCCGGCATGCTCTGTGGCTTGCAGAAGTTCTCATTGGAGAAGACCAGGACGCAGCGCAGCGCTCCACGCCTGATGGTGTTTGACCCTTCGCTGATGACCTATGCGGAAGGAGCGAGAAGGAAGAGGCTGCTGGAGGATCCGGAAGCCTATGGGCATCTTGTGGAAAGTGCCGTTGGTGCCTATTTGCTGGCTCGCGGCAGGGAGGAGGGCTTTGACGTCTTTTACTGGCGCGAGCGCGACCAGGAGGTGGATTTTATCATCCAGCAGGGCAGCGCCATCACAGCCATCGAGGTAAAAAGCGGTCGGCTGCGAAGGCCTGGAGGCAGCCTGGCCTTTCTGAAGAAGTACCCCCAGGCGCTTGCGCTAATCGTTGGCAGCCCGTCGGTTCCGCTTGAGGACTTCCTCCTGGGCAGGGTCGCGCTCTTTGAATCGGCGGTGTGATTCCGGATTATCCGGAGTGCAACTCCGGATAATCCGGAGCACAACTCCGGATTTTACGGAATGCGTTTACGGCTCGCATAGACCGGATCTTACCTATCCTCCCTCGGCAGCCCGCGGTACTCAACATTAAACCTCGCGAGTTCGCTTTTGACGCCCGGTGAGCAGGGTGAACTGGGAGCTTCGCCTCGAGCATGGCGTTAAAGTAATCGCCGGCATAATCGGCACCGCCTCAGGTACTCCTTGCAATGAACTCCAGGAACTCTGCAGCGTTCACCCCCGCGCCCTGCGCTCGGCGCGGGCAGCGGCTATCTCGGCATTGATCTCGTCCAGAGTCATCGTGTCCAGGCCTTGCTGATGCGATAGTCGTTGTAGTTGGCGGACACAGGCTTTTCCGTGCAGTTCACGTGCGAGCATCACCGATCCGTCAACGGGCAGGTCGCTTACGTTGATGATGATGTTTTGCGGGCGCCCATTGTTGGTAATAAGTACCGGCTCCGGCTCGGTACAGACCTTCTTGGGGCTCTTGGCAGGATCGGCCATCGTATAGGTCTGCACGTCCCGCTCCTTTTCGCACGGGTTCTTTAGACAGGCGATTATACCATAAATTAATGATTGATTATAGGTATCTTTATTAGCGGCACAGCTCTACGTGCCGCTCCCGTGCCGCCGAAAAGCCCCAAACGGGGCTGGATTGGTTCTCGGGGTAGGGAAGTGTCAAGCTGTCGGATTCCTTTAATATCGCACTCAATATTTAACCCAGTCATTACCCCGTTCTTTCGGAGCCGTTACGCAGGTGACCTACAGTGACCTTATCCTGTCTCGCTGCTACGATTGAAAGGAGTCTGGTTTAGCATGAATTCATCGTTGGTTAAAAAAACTGAAAGTTGGAGGAGAAAGACTCTGTGTGCGTTGATGGCGGCGCTTCTGCTCGTCGGCATGACGCCAGCGCTTTCCCTCAAGGCCCAGGCCTTGGAGCCGGAGGATCTGGTGCAGCTCTTCTCCACACATCTTGAATACTATCTACCCTTTGACGGCAACAGCACCAGCGTAACGCAAAAGGCCACCGCAGAAAACGGCGTGACCTACGAGCAGGGCAAATTTGGTCAGGCGGCTCGCTTTAATTCGCAGACCGACTATGTGAAGCTCGACGGGATTACGGAGTACCCCGCAGACTACAGCTTCTCGGTCTCCCTGTGGATAAAGGACAATGGAAGCGGCGACCCGAGCATATTTGCCAACAAGGACTGGAGGAGCGGCGCCAACCCGGGCTTCATCTTCTCAACGCGTGACGGGGACATCAAGTTCAATGCCAACACCCCTGGCAGAAGCAGGGTCGACTACAATGCCAA